>JABDJU010000071.1 GCA_013003325.1 Acidimicrobiales bacterium | reverse complement strand
GAGCAGGACCGATTCGATGGCTCATCGCAACGCGTCGATCTGATGCGGACCATTCTGCGCGTGCTGCTGCTGCTCATCGACGGAGAATCCGATGACGATGGCAGCAGAACTGTGTTGCCGGCGGCCTATGTGGAGCTTCGGGAGCTCTTGGAGCGTGAGTTGTACGAACGGCCATCGGTGCAGGCCCTCGCTCGTCAGCTGGGATACAGCAGCCGCACCCTCGACCGTGCATGCAAGTCGGTCGCCGGCCGGACGGCGAGGCAGGTGGTGGATGATCGGGTCCGTCTCGAGCTCCGACGTTTGCTCGCCGACGAATCGATCCCGATTGGGCAGGTTGGTCGTTCGTTCGGTTTCGACGAGGCGACGAATTTCACGAAGTTCGTTCGTCGGGTGGTGGGCCTGTCGCCGGGCGAGTTTCGGCAGTCATTCGCTCCCGACACGGTCACGGCGGTCCAGGCTTCGGCGGGAGAGGATTCCGAAGCCTGAACCACCATGGACACCGCCACCCGGACCGACCGGCCGGGGCGGACGTCGCCTCGAGCTCGCCTCAGCCTTCGGGGAAGTAGATCGGCAGGACGAAGTCGATGGCGGCTTCCATGCCGAGCTCGGGGAAGGCGTCGATGAGGCCTTGCTTGAACTCTTCACCGGTTTCTGCTGTGCCGAGGAGTTCGTTGGCGGTGGTGAGCCAGGCGATGTTGGTGTCGTACACGGTGGGGTCGGCGGCGTTGCCGTGACCGGGCAGCACGATCGGGTAGTCGGCGGAGTCGGCGGCGAGGCCGTTGATGGCCTGGATCCAGGTGTCGGCTGGGCCGGCGAGGATCAGGTGCGAGCCGCTGTAGATGATGTCGCCGGTCACGATGGCGCCCGCATCGGGGATGCGCACGACGAGTTGAGATTCGGCTTCGGCGTCGACCACGGTCTCGAGTTCAAAGGCCACTCCGTCGATCTCCATTGTGCCGAGCTCGACGATCTCGGGGATGATAAAGGTGGGGGCGATGAGTTCGGGGCCGAAGTCGGCCTGTTTCTCTTCGACTTCGGCATCGCCGTTGGCGGCAATCGCGTCCACGACGTCGGCGATCGCGTACAGGGTGAGGTCGGCGAAGGCTTCGCTGCCGAGGAAGTGATCGGGGTGGGCGTGGGTGATGAACACGGCCTCGATCGGTTTGCCGAGACTGTCGGCGTAGGCCCGAAAGTCTGCGGCGTTGGGGAGCAGGAACTGGGTGTCGAACAGCACCAGTGCGTTGTCGGTCTCGACGATGTGCGTGGCGTTGGCGAAGGCCTGTTCGGGCGAGACCACGGTGTGGACGGTGTGATCGCCGGCCGCCTGAACGGTCACGGTCAGGCCGCTGTCTCGCACGGTTGTGGATGGCCCGACGGTGCTGTCGTCCTCGACTGGCTCGGTGTCTTCGACGGGCTCGGCCTCGGCACCGGTGATGTCCACGGCCGAGGTGGTGCTCGGGTCGGTGGTCGCAGCGGTGGTTTCGGTCGAGGTCTCGACAGGGTCGTCCGATGAGCATGCGGCTGCGATGAGCGTGAAGGCGAGCATCAATGCGGCAATCGCCCAGATTCGGGATCGTTTGTGTTGGGTTCTCATTGGGGGACTCCTTGGTTGGGCCCGACGTGCGGGCGCTGACGGATTCAGCATTCCGATTGCGCACGGCCGAGGCGAGGGCCGAACTCGACACTCAGGGGTCGAGACGTGACAGCCCTGCCCGTCGTGTCCAGATCTGACCCTCAAAGGTCAGAGTTTCACCCCAACGCCGCCCGGCCGCGCGGCAACACTTGGAGTGCCGACGACGAACCGAAGGAGCCGGCCATGACCAACAAGAAGACCGAACTCCGGCACGCCCAGCCATGAGGGTTGCGATCACTGCGGCGAGCGGTCGGCTGGGCGCCGAGATCGTGAAGGCAACCGCGGCGCTGTCCGGCACCGAGGTCGTCGGGCTCGCCCGCACGCCTGCAAACGCTCATGGCCTTGGTGTCGAGATCCGGCCCGGTGACTACGACCGGCCCGAGCAGCTGCGAGACTCGCTGCGCTCGGCTGATGCCGTCCTGTTGGTGTCGGGCATGGACGCACCGGACAAGCGGATCGGTCAACACCGCAACGTCATCAATGCCGCCCGCGATGCGGGTGTGCGCAAGATCGTCTACACCAGCGTCCAGGGCGCCGAGGAGGGCGCGGCGTTTTCGCCGATCGTGCAGAGCAACCGCCAAACCGAAGAGGACGTTCGCCAGAGCGGCATGGACTGGGTGATCGGCCGCAACGGCATCTACATCGAACCCGACATCGACTACGTCGATTCCTACGTCGAAGCTGGTGGCATCACGAACTGCGCCGGTGATGGGCGATGCGGCTACACCACCCGGCCGGAGCTTGCCTACGCGTATGCCCGCATGCTCACCGACGACGAACATAATGGCCGCACCTACAACCTGCACGGTGACGCCATCACCCAATATGAGTTGGCCGATTACCTCAATTTTGCATTCGGGACGAATCTGACCTATAGCCCCGTCTCGGTCGAGGACTACCGCGCCGACCGGGTTGCGGAGTTGGGGGAGTTCCTCGGTGACGTCATCGCCGGGATCTACGAAGGCATCCGAAACGGCGCAGCCGACAACCCCAGCCACTACGCCGAGGCCGCCGGTCGCCGACACATCAGCTGGCCCGACTACTTCGCCCAACTCGCCGCGCGATGAGCGAACAGTCCCCGGCGACTCCTCAGCCAAACCGCACGGCCAAACGAGAAAAGGAAGTCAAATGCCTGACAAGCCAAAGAACCATCCTCCGTGCAGGACGAACGTTCTGTCCGCGGACCACACGTGGAACAACCGGAGAATCTTGTGAATCGCATCAAAGCTGCAGGTGTCCCGACCTGGGTCACCGTCCTCGCAATCCTGATCGCCGCAGTCGGAACGATCATCGGTGCCGTCTCGTTGCTGAATCCGAGCACCGCCGAGGTACCGAGCTACTTCGAGCGAGCCTACGGTGGCCGCAACATCGCAATAGCGGTCGCGCTCGGGGTCGCAGTTGTGCTTCGTAGCAGGGCTGCCTATCTCGCCGGTTTCGCTGGCGGGCTCTTTCGTGAGATCGGCGACATCGCCAGCGGCTTCGACCAGGGTGAGAACCGCAGCGTCATCGTCGGCGCAGTCTTCTTGAGTCTCGGTTTGGCCGCCCTCGCCCACATCGTCACGACTGGCTCCGAACCGTCCGAGTCTCGGCGCCCTGACCCGCACCTCTGATTCAGGTGAGCGTTCGACCTTCGGCCTCGAGGCGTCGCTGGTCACCGGGGCGCCGATGACGTAGTTGAGTACCGGGATGGCTTCATCGCGGGAAACGACGAGCCGGGACGTCGCTTTTGGCCCTTGGTCCGCGTGTGCTTTGCGTTAAAGGATTGACTCTCTACGACGAGGAGAGGGGCTACTCGAAGGCGCCGAGAACGATTCCCAGCAAAATGACGTAGAACACCGAGTTGAAGATGGTGTGCATGATGAGCACCAACCAGGTGTTCTTGGTCTTCTGGAAGAGGTACGAGAGTATGAAAGCCTGCGGCAGGCCAGAGATCGCGAACCACGGGTAGAACGGCAGATGAAAGAGGTACCACACGAAGCCGTGGACGAGCCAGGTGCGCTCTCCGTGGACAAGTTCCTGTCGTGGCCAGATGACACCACGCCACAACAGTTCCTCGCCGAAGATATTGAGGAAGAAGATCGCCACGATCGCGACCGCCCAGATCCAATTGCCGGCCGCGTCGGGTCCCATCCAGGCCACCGAAGGGTCGACAAGGGAGTCCGACGAGGTCGTCGGGTCCTGGAGTGGGTGGAAAACTTCGCCCGGTTGAAACCACGATGAGAGATCAGTGATCCAGGTCTGGGTTGGACCGGTCAGCAGCGTTGCGATGAATGCGACGACGGTGAGGCCGAGCATCAGCGCGAACTGGCGCCATCCGAAGCCCTGAAATCCGAGCCGGCTCGCAGTCGAGGTCCACTCCATGGGGGTTCCTTCTTGCCTGAGCATCACGAGGGCAACTGGCAGAAGGGGGGCCAGTCCCAGCCAGAAGCCGGCCAGGTACGCGCTGAACTGGTGCATGCCGCTGTCTTCGAGGAACGGAATGATGTTGTGAATGCACACTCGATTCCAGATGGCGATCGCCAGGAAGATTCCGAGTGCCGGCATCAACCTCAGCGGCTTGATGCGCCGCGGTTCCGCGTCGGCATCTTGACGCGTCTGCACAGTACTCATCGCCAAATCGCTTTCGTGGTGTTCCTCGCGCTCCCGAGGGCGTGACTGGTGAAATTCTCGACGCGGCCAGTACCAACCAACAGTGCCGAAGGACCCTGGCCTCGTCGGGCTGTAGCTGCTGCAGCGAGGAGGTTGGTTTTGTTTCAGGGACCCTGAGGTTCTGGCGATGGTGTGCGGTTCGGAAGCGTCTCGGGTGTCACGATTCAGTGCTCGCGTTGTCGGCGGGGGAGTGCTGCGGCGCTCGCGCTAAACAGGGTGCGGTCGTCATCGGTGAGGGCTGGCCGCCCAACTTGGTGCCCCGGGTGCCGCGGACAATCCCACGGCACCCGGGACTGAGTCGTTCGCTGCTGTTCAGCGTCCTCGACCTTCGCCGGTGGACAGGCCGAAGCTTATGGTCTGGAGGGTGTCCTCGAGGCCGGAGAAGCCCTCGTTGGGGACGAAGACGTCCTTGCCAAAGTCCACGTCGACGTCATCGGCAGTTCCGAAGATCCCGTCATCTCCAGCTCCCACGATGCCGGGGAAGTTGCCTCCTTGATCCTGGATATTCGGGTTGTCGTTGAACTGATCGGTGTGCCAGTTAGAGAAGAAGTGACCGCCCTCGTGGGCCGTGATGTTCCCTACTGCGACGCCGATCAGATCGATGATCGAGGCGCTGGGATCCCTGGGGAAGTTGTTGAGGTCGACGTCGGGTGCTGGGAACGGGCCTACCCCCGCCATGAGGTCGAGCAGAGTGACGGCTGTTTCTTCACTTTCGAAGTCGCCGACATCGATCGATTGGGCGATACCGATCGTCGGGATCTGCAGTTCGTCGATAGTTCCGCCGACGATGAGGCGGCTCACGAATCGGTCCCCCCAGGGGTCGTCGTGGTCTCTGCTATTGAGGATCTCGACATCGAAGGCGTTCGGTCCATCACTGTGGTCACGGTCACCATTGTTGCCCTGCTCGCGGATGTCGTGAGACAGGTTCTCTTCGACTACGGCCAGGATTGCGTCGATCACTGCATCCTCGTCGCCAGCGGTGAGCCCCCACGCTGGCAAGAAACCGGCGAGCGGCGAGAGCTCGACCTCGAAGCCAAACTCACCGCCTTGGAAGATCCCGGGATCGATGGACGCACCGTCGAAGTCGATGAAGACCGTTTGGGTGGCAGTGCCGCTGCGTTCCTTGGCGGGGCGGAAGACCCGTAGGTCAACCGCATAATTGCCAAGAGCCCCAACAGATAGCGCATATCGACCGTCGGCCTCGACCACGTAGGAAGCTGACGCATTCCCTCCTCCGGGCAGCGGTGACACCGGTGGGTGGATGAAGGTGATGTCCTGGGAAGACCCGATCAGCAGGGTGCCTGCATCGTTGAGGAGTTCGAGACGGACACCAGCACCGACCACGGTGGCCCCCACGATGTCGCCCGCCTTTAGATCGAAGCTGTAGAAGTCGATCGCAGGTTCTCGCACGGAAAGGGTGAGGTCGTACCCACCTTCGCTTCCAACCTCGCCAGTCACACTGGGGCTTGCCGGGTTGGTGGGATCCTCCGGGACGAACGCCCCGAAGCCGCCGACCGAGACGAAATAGTCACCATCAACAGGAACCGTAAAGGCCAGGAAGCTATCGAAGCTCGACGGGTCCCCGTCGTCGTTGGCGGCGATCTCGAACGGTGCCAGGTCGGGGTTCCACACTGCGACGAAGGAGTCGAGATCGGCAAAAGGTTCGGGCGTATCCGTGTCGATGATCAGCTGCTGTCCGGCGAGCAGTCCGGGGATCTTGAAGAAATCGAAGTCCGGCGGCGTGGCTTCGTCGCCGATCACGCCGCCGCCAGTCGCACTGTCACCGACAGCCAGCACAACTTCGGTGGCTAGATCGAGCGCACCATCGGGTTCGGCGCTTTCGATGACCGATGCGACGCCGCCCGGATCAGGTGCAGTGCCAAGGATCGAGGCAGCCGGGTTCTTCCCCGTTGAGGTGCCGAACCTCGGAATGAACTCGGCGTCGACTTGGGTGTCATTGGTGGAGGCACCAAGTGGCTCTTGTTCGATGACCCGGAGCCCATTTCGTGGTGACCCCGGTGCTTCCCTGCTGGCCCGAGTCTTTCCGGCCGCATTGAGGTAAAGGTTCCAGCCGGCGTAGTCGGCGGCCTGGGCGTTGGGCAGGAATGACTGGTATGGGTTCGGCGAATCAGGCCGCTCCAGCCTGGGTTCATAGACGGGCTTTCCCTCGGCAGCGCCAGTGCCCTTAGCCGCCGCCGCCGGTGCGACCGCAGCTGCTATCGCCGCTACAAGCATCAGAGCCAGCACGGCGAGCAGATTGCGCCGTCCTCTTCGGGTAGGTCCCGAAAGACCGGATCGGGAAAGATTCATGGCATCTCCATTCGCCTAGGAGCGCTCCTATCTGTTGTCGCCACGCGCCCGCCGTTGTGGTGAAACCTAATTCGGCTGGTCTGAGCATTGCAAGTGCTGTTGAACACTTCCATCGGCCGCTCCGGTCACCGTGATCGCGACGTGGGGCGCTGGAATCGGTCGGGTCAACGTTCTCAGTTCAGCCGAGAGTTCAAGCGTATGTACGGGCAATCTCCGAAGCAGTGGAGCCACACCAAGCAACCTCTACCCGCCGGATTGATCTGACCGAAGGCGGGCGGGGATGCGGTTTGGTCGTTCTACTTCTTGTCGGCCCAGGGTCCGGTGGGGGAGAGGTGGGTGAGGATTGTTGTGGTGAGTCGCCCGAGTTCGGCAGCTTGCTGGGGGGTGAGCGCGTCGAAGATGGCGTGGCGAACCGAGTTGAGGTGATCCGGAGCGGCATTGGCAAGGTGTTGGTATCCGTCGTCGGTCAGGCTGACCAGGGTGACCCGGCCATCGTCGGGGCATCGATGCCGTCTGACCAGGCCACGGTTCTGGAGGCGGCGGGCGCCGTGTGAGGTCCGAGAAAGCGATCCGTTGGCCAGGTGGGCGAGCTCGCTCATCGGCATGGTGCGGTCTGGGGCGCCGGACAGGACGACCAGCACGGAGTACTCGAAGAAGGTGAGGCCGTGTGCCTGGACGGCCTCTTCGAGGTATGTGGGCAGGAGCAGGATGAGGCCGGCGAGCGGGCGCCAGGCCTCGGTCTCTTCTTCGCTGAGCCATTGCGGTTCGCCCATGAGGGGAGAATAGCAGGCAAATAGTTGACGGTTCATGTTTCTCGGCTAGTATGAATTACATGACTACTCACGTGAAGCATCAAGTAAATGATCTGTGGACCGGCACCTGGCGCCTGGATCCCGCACAGACAACGATCACCGTCACGGCCAAGAAGCTCGGCTTCTTCACGGTGCCGGCCACCCTGGCCGTGTCGTCCGGCACGATCGAGATAGACGCCGACCATGAGGTCGTCAGCGTCGAGGTTGTCGCCGACGCCAACTCGTACACCAGCGCCAACCCCAAGCGGAACGACCACATCCGAAGCGCCGACTTCCTCGACGCCGACAATCACCCCCAGTTGACCTTCCGAGCCGGATCGGTCACCGGAACTGCCAAGGGCTACCACACCGACGGCTCGGTGACTGTGAAAGGCCAGACGTTCCCGCTTGAACTCGACATCAACAACGTCGAAGCCGGCCCTCGCAACGGCTCGTTCCAAGCCACCGCAATTATCGATCGCAACGCGATCGGCGTCGACAAGCTCCCCTCGTTCATCATCGGCCGCGACCTGCATCTCACCGTGAACGCCACGGTCGAACTCGTCGACGTCTGAGCGGTACAGAGCCCAATCCGACACGAACAAGGAGAACATCTTGACCACCATCGCTGAAAGCTCCCGAGTGAACATGCTGCTGCGGGTCGCCGCCGTCCTTTGGGTCATCTGGGGCCTCGTGCACATGTTCGCTGGCGTAGCCACCATCGGCCGAGACACAACCGGAGCCGTTCAAGGCATCGCCGACGGGGTTGAACCCAGTGCGCTCGAACTCGACTACCCGGACGCCGTCGGCGCAATCATCAACCAACACGGCTCAATCTCCTCTGGATCGGCGCCGTCACCCTCGTCTCCGCCTGGTTCATCTGGCGACGCTCACTGCAAGCCGTCCTCCTGGCCGCCCTCGTCGGCGGCCTGGCCGACATCGGCTACTTCCTGTTCCTCGACCTCGGCGGTCATGTCAACTTCGTTCCCGGCACCGTCATGACGATCTTCTCTGCCACAGCAATCATCACCAGCCTCAGCGCCGCCTACCTCGGCCGGTCTCAACCGATCGATCCCGCCACTTCCAATACAAGAAACCGGCCCGCGACAGCCCTCAGCCACCTCCCACGACCATGACGTACACGGTCCCGACACCACTCGAAGTGCCGCGAGGCCTCCCGGGGTCCAGCTGTTCGTTGAGGGTCTGGCTCATTCACGGTCGATCCAGGTGGGGTGTTCGATGAGGTCGGTGAGGGTGGCGGCGAATCTGGCTGCGGGGGCGCCGTCGACGATGGCGTGATCGACGCTGATGGTCAGATCCAATACAAGTCGGGCCACGATCTGGTCGCCCACGACTCGGGCGCGCATACTGCGGCCTCCGACCAGGACCGAGAGGGTCATGATGGTTGGTTGGCCGATTCCGGTGCCCCCGCTCCGGCCGAACATACCCACGGAAGTGACGGCGACGGTACCCGTCTTCTCTCGCAGTCTGGGCGAGTGGGACATGGTGCGGTAGAGCATGGATGCGAGCCCGGGAAGGCGGGTCAAGGCCGCGACCCGGGCCTGCAGGAGGCGACCCGACTCGCTGTGGGTGAGATCGGACTGGACGAGGCGGAGCTCGTCCGACAGGCCAGGGACCGGGCGGATGTCGGCGTCGCGGAGTAGGTGGGCGAGCGGGAAGCTTCGGCGCTGGTCGCCGACTTCGATCAGGGTGGCGATGTCGACGTGATTGGCGGTGACGAGTCGTCCACGCCAGTCGCGGTAGGCGTGGACGAGGGGGTGGGCGGCGACGGCGCGGGCGGTCGCCGCCACGACGAAGGCGGTGAACGACAGTGGTGGCTGGTGGGCGTTGAGCGCGGCGACTGCATCGGTGACGTCGAGTTCCAGCAGGCCATGGACGGGGAAGCTGTGG
>JABDJU010000050.1 GCA_013003325.1 Acidimicrobiales bacterium | reverse complement strand
GTACAGCGCCTTCACCGCACCGGTGGCCGGGTCGAGCATTACCACCGACCCGCGGCGATCACCGAGAAGCTCCTTGGCCCGCTCCTGAAGTCGATGCTCGATGCTCAGCACAACGATTCCGGGATGCCCGGCGCCTCCGAGGAACGAGTTCAGCCCGCTCAGGCGAAGCGAGGCAGCCCGGCCCGACAACCAGTCGTTGTACGCCCGCTCCACCCCGGATGCCCCGAGGTTGAACGAGTAGTAGCCAGCGGTGTGGGCGTAGAGGTCCTTCTCGGGGTAGGAGCGCTGATAGTCGAAGACCGACCCGAACACCTCCTCCGACTCGGCGACCACCACACCGTCGGCGGTGAGGATCGACCCACGGGGCTGATTGAAATCGCGAAGGATCGAACGGGCGTTGTCGGGGTTGTTCCTGAGGTCGTCGGCTTGAATGACCTGCACCCGGCTGACCTGCACAAACAGAACGGCGAAGCTGGCCACCAACGCCATCAGTACCCGCCGCAGCGATCGATCGATCATGATCCACCGTGCACGGTCAGGTCGGTTCCGCCCTCGGCCCGGTCGGTCCTTGCCGAATGAGAGATCCGAATGAGCAGGGCGAGGATCACGTAGTTCGCGACCAGCGACGAACCTCCGTAGCTGACGAAAGGCAGGGTGACCCCGGTGAGCGGCAGCAGCCGTACCACCCCGCCGACGATGACGAGCACCTGGAACCCCAGCAGTGCGGACAGGCCGCCCGCCACCAGCTTCTCGAACGGATCGGTGGCCTCGAGCGCGACTCTGAAACCAGCCCCGATCACGAGCAGAAACGCCACCAACACCCCCGCCGCCCCGACCAGGCCGAGTTCCTCGCCGATGGCTGCGAAGATCATATCGGTCGAGGCAACCGGGATCACGTTCGGCGTTCCCTCGCCGATCCCAGTGCCGAACAAACCACCGTCGGCCATAGCGAACGCAGCTTCGGCCACCTGATAGCCGGCGTCGTCGGGGTCATCGAACGTGAACAGCCACGCGCTGACCCGGCGGCGCACATGGCCGAACGATTGGTAGGCGATCAGCGACCCGACCGCGAACAAGAACACGCCGGTCAAGACGTAGGCAATCCGCGACGTCGCCAGATAGATCATCACGACGAACAGCGCGAAGAACAGCAGCGAAGATCCGAGGTCGCGTTCGGCGACCATCACGAGGATCGCCAGCGAGAGGGCGACGAGCAGTGGGGCGAAATGGCGCAGGTCTGGCACGTTGATGCCGGCGAAACGGCGGGTGCTCACGGTCAGCAGCTCGCGCTTGTCGATGAGGTACCCGGCCAGGAACATCGTGAGAACTACCCGAGCAAACTCGCCGGGTTGAATCGTGAAGAGGCCGGCCGAAATCCAGATCCGAGCCCCTCGGATCGTTACGCCGAGAAAAGGAAGCAGCGGCAACAGCAGAAGGGTCAGCCCCGCGATAGCCAGCAGGTAGCGGTACTCGGCGAACTTCCGGACCCTCGGAACAGCAAACAGCGTGATCGTAAAAGCGACCAGCCCGATCAGAGTCCACATCGATTGGCGAGCGGCAAGGTCCTCGTCCAAGCGGGCGATCATCACATAGCCGAGGCCGTTCAGCGCCGCGACCAGCGGCAACAGGGTTGGCTCGGCTTCGGGCGCGGTTCGGCGAACGACGAGGTGCGCCGAGCCGAGCAGCAACAGGACCAGCCCGAGGAAGGGAAGCACGTCGGGCGGCGTTCCGTCCCGGTTGGCCATCGCAGCCAGCGCGAACGCAGCGGCCGTGAGAAGGCCGGACGCCACCAGGAATCCGAACTCGGTTGTCCGCGGTCGCCGGTTCAGGCCCGTGGGCCGGGGCGGGGAAAGAACAGCCACCGCCCCCTACTCCGACGTTCGCAGCGACGAAAGCTCGAGTTGATCGACGAACTCTTCGGCCTCTGCCAGCGAACCGAACACCGGAACGTCGGTGACCCGACTCCTCGAACCCGGATTGAGATCGTTGATGTCGATGCCGGTCGGTTGCACGGCTTGAGGTTCGATGAACAGCACTCCGCCCGGTCGCCCCTGATGGATCACGACCTCGTTGCCGACCGTCGACACGAACCAGGCATTTCGGCCATACGCCACCAGGCCGCCGATTCCGAGCCCGATGATCGCCACTACGCAGACGGCGAAGACGAAGGTGCGCATGCGATTAGGTCGCCGCGAGCGGACAGGAGGCAGTTCCTCAGTGGTGAGGTCACCGCTCCCCTCTTCGCCGGGTTGGCCCAGCAGCGTTTCTTCGAGCTCGGTGGAAGGATCCGATCCGACCGGCGCTTCAACCTCTGTCGCGCCAGACCCTGCTTCGACCTCTTGATCGGGCGGATCCGACGGTCCTTCGGGCTCGACCGGATCGTCAACGTCGGGTCCCGAAGCCTCAGCGCTCGGCTGGAGGGGCAGGTGCGACAGGCTCTGCTCATCGACGATTTCCTCGGCCCGAGCCGGGGTCGACGCCATCGGCTCATCGTCACGAATCCGAACGACCACCACCGTGATGTTGTCGTGACCACCGTTTTGGTTGGCCCGTTCCACCAAGCGGGCCGCGGCCTCATCGAGGTCTTCGACATTGTCGAGAATGGTGGCGATCACCTGATGATCGACCTCGTTGAAGAGACCATCGCTGGCCAGCAGGAACATGTCGTCAGCGCCTACGGCGAGCTCGAACGTGTCGACCTCGGGATCCTCACCGATTCCTAGCACCCGGGTAACGACGTTGCGATGCGGGTGGTCCCGAGCCTCCTCCTCACTTATCTTGCCCGCCCTGATGAGGTCCTCGACCAGGGAGTGATCCTCGGTGATCTGATCGAGATCGCCGCCGCTCATGAAGTAGGCGCGACTGTCGCCCACGTTGGCGATGACGACCGAACGACGTTCGGGCCGCATCAGCGCAGCTACCAACGTGGTGCCCATGTTGGTCATGCCGGTGCGCTCAGCCGCCCCCAGAACCTTCCGGTTGGCGTGATGAATCCCGGCAACGACCTGAGCGGTGTCGGTCATCGTCGGGAGCCGCCGGAGCTCGTCGACCGCCGTTTCGGCCGCCAGCTCGCCGCCGGCGTGACCGCCCATGCCATCGGCGACAGCCACAAGGTTGCCGTGCACCAATAGCCGGTCTTGATTGGTTTCCCGCACCATTCCCTGGTCGGTTGCACTCCCCACCTCGAACCGCATCAGCGCACCTCCAAGACGGTGCTGCCGATCTGCACCCGGGTTCCGCTCGACACCTGAATCGGGGTGGTGACCTTCTCACGGTTCACATAGGTCCCATTGGTAGAGCCGAGATCGGACACGACGAGCCCGTGGTCAGTCCTGGCGATCCGGGCGTGCTGAGAGGACACGAACGTGTCGTCGAGGGTGACATCGCACGATGCCGAACGGCCGATAGTCAGTTGATTGACCACCGGGTACACCAGCCCGGCATGCTCCACCGGTTCGAGGATCACGACCTTGGATTGGCTGGCGCTCTTGCGCCGTTTGCGCGAGCGGGTCTCGGTAGCCACAGTCGGCCGTGGGGTTGCCGAGGTCCACACGGCGTTGGCGATACGAAGGAAAAAGACCCAGAGCAGCGCCAGGAACCCAAGGCGAAGAACGGTGAGCACGGCGTCGGACACTGCCTCGAATCGTAGTTCTTCGGCCTCGCCAACGGGTTCCGCGCCGCCGCGGAGTCCAATGACCGCGACAGGCCGGACACGATTGTGACCTAGGATTTTGCTGCGATGGCCCTGCGAGCGATGGAAGGACAGATCGAGGAGTTCGTCGAGGGCTTGATGGCCCGCGCCTTCGGCTCGGGACTGCAGCCCGTCGAAATCGGTAGACGGCTACGCCGGGTTGCGGTTCGAGACCGACAGGTGAACGTGAAAGGGGTGGCGACGGTGGCCAATCGATTTGTCATCGAACTCTCCCCTGACGATCACGATCGTGTTGCGGCCCAGGGCTCATCGATCGTGCGGGATCTTGTCGATGAGGTGCGCACCGTTGTGGCCCGCGAACAGTTGACGTTCGCCGGCCCCGTGAGCGTCGAACTGGTGGAGAACGCCGAGCGGCGACGGGGCACGTTCTCGATCGAACGCAGCTTCGACGACGCCCCCGCCGTCCAACCGGCAGGTCTCAGACTGGCAGACGGGCGGGTGGTCGACCTCGGCTCGGCCGGCCTTCGAATCGGTCGGCACCCAGACAACGACATCGTGATCGACGAGAGCAACGTGAGCCGCTACCACGCCCAGGTCCTACCCGGCGACGACCATTGGCTGGTTGTCGACAGCGGTTCCACCAACGGAACCCGCGTCAACAACGTTCAGATCGGGGGACAGAGCGAACCCCCGGTACGGCTCGGCGACGGTGACATCATCATGGTCGGGCCGGCCAGCTTCACGTTCACACTTCACTGAGCCCACCGGTCAACGGTGGGGCCGCATGGGTCGGTTGAGCTCGGCGAGATTTTCAACCCGGTTCGGCGGGAAGCGAGCCATCCGCTGAAACAACCTGGTGGCGGGTCAGACCCCGGTCGCATGGCGGTCTACGATCCTGCTGTGACCCCGATGGATCGCTTACGCAGAAGGCTGGCGGCGGGTGAGGTGGTTCTGATCGATGGCGGGACCGGCACCGAGATCGAACGGCGCGGAGGGTCGATGGTGGAGTTCGCATGGTGCGGTGCTGCGGCCCTCACGAACCCCGACGTCGTCCGGGAAGTCCACGAGGTGTATCTCGATGCGGGAGCCGAAGTGATCATCGCCAACAACTTCGCCACCGCCCGACACATCCTGAGGCAGGGCGGATTTGAAGACCACGTGGAAACCATCAACCGACGGGGCGTCGAGTTGGCCCTCGCAGCCCGCAAGGCCACCGGCAAGACCGACGCCGTGGTGGCTGGCACGATTTCGCCTACCGAACAAGGTGGCCCACCGGTTTCGCTCGACGAGCTGGCGGCCGATCTCAACGAGGCGGCCGCCCTTCAGGCCGAAGCCGGGGCCGAACTGCTGATACTGGAGATGATGCGGTCGATCGAAACGGCCCAAATCGCCATCGATGCCGGGATGACAGCCGGACTGCCCATCTGGTTGGGGTGGAGCTGCGAACCGGGAGAGGGCGAGCCCCAGCTGTACAGGACCGGCGACCCACTGGCGGCCGCGATGGCCTGGGCCGCCGAGCAGGAGGCGGTCGAGGTGATCACGGTCATGCACACCGAAACCGAGTTCTCCGCGGCGTGCCTCGACGTCGTGAACCAGTACTGGGACGGTCCAACCGGGGTGTACGCCCACACCGGCGACTGGCAACCGCCTCACTGGATATTCGACGGAACCATCACCCCCGAGGAGTACTGCGAGGTCGCCAAGACGTGGATCGGACAGGGCGCCCAGGTGATCGGTGGCTGCTGCGGCATCGGACCGGACCACATCGAGCTGTTGGCGGAGACGACGATTCGAGGCGAGCGTGTCTGAGCTCCCCAAGCTCGGTGTGCTGATGGCCGAGTATGACAACGCGCTGGCCTACACCGACGAATTGTGGAAGGACCTCACCGAGGACGAGGTCTATTGGCGACCCGACCAGAACTCCAGCGCAATCGGCTGGCACCTCGGGCATCAACCGGTGGTGGCCCACTTCATGGTGCGAAATCTCACCGCCGCCGAACCGAAACTCGATCCTCGGTTCGACGAGATGATGGACAGTGCCAAACCCGAGCCGGAGCGAGCGCCACTACCGCCGCTGCACCTCCTGGACACTTTTCGGGCCGACGTAGCCCGCCGGGTGAAGTTCCGGGTGGGCAACATCAACCGAGGTCATGTAGGCGCTCCGACCCAAATGCGTTCGATCGCCACCGTCATGATGACCTCGATCATCAATCACGAGTACCAGCACAGCGTGTGGATCGGTGAGGTTCGGACCAAACAATTCGGATATGACCTACCCGACCTGCCCGAGTCGGATCTGCTGAGCGACCTCGACGGGTACCCGATCATCCAGCTGGGCTAGCCGGGCCGATCACTTTCGACCCGGCTGGCGATCGGGCATAGGCTGCCGCCATGAACGAGGCTGAGTTCGAAACCATCAGCGCAACCGTCGACGGGATGATCGGTCGGTTGACGCTCAACCGGCCGAAGAAGCTGAACCCGCTCAGCACCCAGACGCTCCTCGAGCTCGCCGCTGCCGCCCGCTGGTTCGATGACCGACGCGCCGTGAAGGTGGTCATCGTCTCGGGAGCCGGAACCACCTTTTCCGCCGGGGCCGACGTGTCGGCCTTCGGCGACGACGCAGGAAACTTCGGCCTTTCGGCGAGAGAGGCCGCCGACACGGGCCGGGAGATGGCCGACGCCATCGAGCGGATGCGGGCGGTCACGATCGCCGCCATCGGAGGCCACTGCATCGGCGGCGGGTTAGTGCTGGCTGCGGCGTGTGATCTGCGGATCGCCGCCGACGACACCTATTTCAGCATCCCCGAAATCGATCTCGGCATCCCTCTCGCCTGGGGCGGGATACCCCGGCTGGTTCGGGAAATCGGTCCGGCGATGACCCGGGAATTGGTGCTCACCTGCCGGCCCTTCACCGCCGAGGAAGCGAAGGGGCTCGGGTTTCTGAATCGGATCGTCGCCGCCGACGAGGTGACCGCCGAAGCCGAGAAGCTGGCCCATGAGCTGGCGACGAAGTCGACCCTGACCCTTCAAGTGACCAAGCGGCACGTCAATGCGGTTGTCGAATCGATGTCGAACGCCGGCCGCAATCTGGCCGACGCCGACAGCCTCGTCGCAGCCCTGCATGATCCGGAGTCGCGCCAGCGAGGTGAGGAGTACCTGGCCCGAGTGCGCAGGTCGTAGACGAGACAAATTGTGTCGCTGCGCTGGACCAATGGGGGCCAACGACCCTGTTGGAGATCACCGCCGCCAGCCACCATTGCGAGGTCTACAACGGTACGGGAGCTCAGATGACGAAATGGGTCTACAACTACGACGAGGTCGATCAGGCCGAAGCGGCCGTCGACGGTTCCTGGGATGCGGTACGGGGCCTGCTCGGCGGCAAGGGCGCCAACCTCGGTGACATGCACCGCATCGGGGTACCGGTGCCACCCGGGTTCACCATCTCGACCCAAGCCTGCAACGAGTATTTGAAGCGTGACCAGTCGTTCCCAGCCGACCTACTCGATCAGGTGCGAACTGCACTCGAGCGCATAGAAGCTCAAACCGGAAAGAGCTTTGGCTCACCGACCAACCCCCTGCTGGTCTCGTGCCGATCAGGAGCCAAGTTCTCCATGCCCGGGATGATGGACACCGTGCTGAACATCGGCATGAACGATGACGTGGTCGACGGCATGCTGGACATCTTCAACGATGCACATTTCGTGTACGACTCGTACCGCCGTCTCATCCAGATGTTCGCCACTGTGGTGATGGGCGTTCGCGAAGAACCCTTCGAGGATGCTCTCGCCCATGCCCGGGAGCGACGCGGCGTACTCGACGACTCCGACCTCGACGTCGACGATCTCAAATCCATCGTCGACCAGTTCAAGGACCATGTTCGGACCTTTGCCGGTCGTGAGTTCCCCGACGACCCGTCCGAGCAGCTTCGCATGGCGATCGAAGCGGTGTTCCGCTCCTGGAACGGCAAGCGGGCCTACGACTACCGGAACGCAGCAGGGATCGCCCACGACCTCGGAACCGGCGTGAACGTCCAGACGATGGTGTTCGGGAACATGGGCGGCGACTCGGCCACCGGCGTCGCCATGTCACGCAACGCGACCACCGGCGAAAAACATCTCGAAGGCGACTTCCTCTACCACGCTCAGGGTGAGGACGTAGTAGCCGGCAACCGGCGCACCGATTCGATCGATCTTCTCGGCGAGACGATGCCGGAAGTGTTCAAGGAGTTCAGCGACATCGCCACCCTGCTCGAGAACCACTACCGCGACATGCAGGACATGGAGTTCACCGTGGAACAGGGGAAACTCTGGGTTCTGCAGACCCGCGATGGCAAGCGAACCGCTCAGGCGGCGGTGCGCATCGCGGTCGACCTCGCCGACGAAGGTGTGATCGCCCAGGAAGAAGCGTTGCTGAGAGTGGAGCCGGACCACGTCGACTTCTTCATGCATCCCCAATTCGCCTCCGATGCGATGAGAGAGGCCGAAGCGCAAGGGAATCTGCTGGCCTCGGGTCTCAATGTGTCACCGGGCGCGGCGGTGGGACGGGTGGCCTTCGATCCCGACCTCGCGCAACGGTGGTCCGAGGAGGGGAAGGCCGTGATCCTGGCCCGGCCCGAGACCAAGCC
>JABDJU010000028.1 GCA_013003325.1 Acidimicrobiales bacterium | reverse complement strand
GGGCCTCCTGGGCGTCGTGGCACTGCCCGATCTGGAGCTCGCCGTGGCCGAGCAGCTCCTCGGCGAGTTGGCTCAGGCTTCGGCAGGAACCGCTCTCGACCGCACCCTCTGATCAATCCGTGACCGTGTTCAGCAGGCGTCGCAGCCGCTCGGTGAAGCCCTCGACCTCGTCGAGTTCACCGAAGATTTCGGATTCGAGCCGGTTTTGGGCGGCGTAGGTTTCGGTCAAAACGTCGATCCCTGAGTCGCTGAGCCGCACCCGAACCAGACGACGGTCAGCCGCGTCCCTGCGTTTGTGAACCAGTCCCTTGCTCTCGAGGGTCGTGAGCACGCCCGACACCGCCGCGGTGGACACCCCGGACAACCCGGCGATCTGTCGCGGCTCGAGTTCGTCGTACACCCAGATCGTGAACAGCACGCGGAAGCCCGCGGTAGTCAGTCCCCTGGGCCGATGGACCGAGCTCTCCAGGAGACCGAGGTACTGCGTTGCGAGACGAAACAGCAGGAACGAAGCACTGAAGGACTCGAGGTCGATATCTTCGACGCCGTGCAAGCGACTTCGAGCCTGTTCTTCGAACGGGTCCATCACTAGGAGCTGGCTATCTGGATCGTCCTGCCCCGGAACTCGGCCACGACATCGGCTTGTCCGTCAGCGGACACCACCGACACCCGGGCGTCCCAGATCCGCAGCTTCTTGCGCTCCTGGCGAAGCGTGGCGGTAGCTCGCAGCCGGGCACCCACGGGAACGGCGGTGAGGAAGTCGATCTCAGCGTGGCTGGCCAGCGAACTCATCGTGCTGTTGCTCGCCCGACCCATCGCGGCGTCGGCGAGCAAGAACATGATGCCGCCGTGGCAGATGCCATGATCGTTGGCATGGCTCGGATCGACGGTCAACTCGACGGTGGCTCCGGTATCCGTGTGCTCGATCGGCTCGATTCCAAGGAGTGCTTCGACCGGCTCGGCCGGCCACATCTCTACGGTCACAGAGGCACCCTAGCTCACAGTTTCTACCCTTCTCAGTGAATCGTTAAGGCATTGACGATCCTTCGGCGTGCATTATGATCAGGGGGGTGAGCGAGGTCAGCACCGGTTTTCATCAGCCCGATATCGAGCTGATGCCACGCGAGCAGTTGGAGACCATCCAGCTGCAGCGACTTCAGACGACGGTGCGACGCCTGCGGGAGAACGTTCCGCTGATGACCGAGCGGCTCAGCGAGGTGGGAGATCCCTCTCAGCTCGATGACCTCGCCGAGATGCCGTTCCTGTACAAGAGCGATCTCCGCGACACGTATCCATTCGGACTCTTTGCCGCAGGACGCCGTGAGTTGGCGCGGATCCACGCCAGCTCGGGCACCTCGGGCAAGCCGACCGTCGTCGGGTACACCACCGACGACATCGCGGTCTGGAACGACTGCGTCGCTCGCTGCCTGCGAGGCGCCGGCGTCGAGCCGGGATGGTGGCTGCACAACGCCTACGGCTATGGCTTGTTCACCGGTGGCCTCGGCCTCCACGGGGGTGCCGAGTCAGCAGGAATCGGTGTGATCCCGGTTTCGGGGGGAAACACGGAGCGGCAATTGACCCTGATCCAGGACTTCCAGCCAGAAGCGATCTGTTGCACCCCGAGCTACGCCCTCACCCTCGCCGACCGCCTCCACTCTCTGGGCGTCGAGTCGAACTCCCTGAGGGTGGGAATCCTGGGCGCCGAGCCGTGGACCGAGGAGATGCGCCAGTCGATCGAGCAGCGGCTGAACATCATCGCGGTCAATATCTACGGGCTGTCCGAGGTGATCGGCCCCGGGGTCAGCTGTGAAACCGCCGATCGGGACGGCCTGGTGATCATGGAGGACCATTTCCTGCCCGAGGTGGTGGATCCCGAAACCGGTGAACGCCTACCCGACGGTGAGATCGGCGTCCTGGTACTCACGAGCCTGACCAAGCAGGCCTTTCCGGTCCTCCGCTACTGGACCGGCGATCTCTGCTCGATCACCCGTGAACCGGCTCCATGCGGCCGAACCCATGCTCGGATGAGCGGCATCGTGGGGCGGGCCGACGACATGTTGGTCATACGCGGCGTCAACGTGTATCCCAGCCAGGTGGAGCACACCCTGCTGTCGGTCGAAGGGGTCAGTCCCCATTTCCAACTGGTGGTGAGGCGAGAAGGAACCCTCGACACGCTGTCGATCCGCTGTGAACAGGAAGGCAGTGCCGGTGACGCCACCGCCCTTGCCGATGCTGTCACCGTGGCGATGCAGTCGTCACTGGGAATCGGCGTGTCGGTCACGGTTGAGGCGCCGGGAGCCCTGCCACGGTCCGAGGGCGGCAAGCTCTCCCGCGTAGCCGACGAAAGGAATCTTTAGATGACTCACAGCTGGACCAACCTCGACGACTTCCAGACCTATATCGACGGGGGCGGGATCGTCGAGCCGAACGATCGCATGCCCGAGGAGTTTCGATCCGAGGTCTTTCGGTTCATCGAGTTCCACGCCAATTCCGAGTTGATGGGCGGCCTGACCGAACGAGATTGGATTCCCCGCGCCCCCGGCGTTCGACTCAAGCAGATCTTCCTGGCCAAAACCCAAGACGAGATCGGCCACGCCCACCTCCTCTATCAAGTTGCCGCCGACATGGGAGTGAAGAGCAGAACCGAAATGCTGGAGGACCTGTTCGAGGGTCGCAGCCGGTTCCACAACGTGTTCCACTACAAGGCGGTTACCTGGGCAGACCAGATCGCGATCGCCTACCTCGTCGACGCCGCCGCCTTCGCCTCTCAACGAGCCGTCTTTGCCGAGTGCACGTATGGCCCGTACAAGCGGGTGTTGAAGCGGATCGTCGCCGAGGAAGGTTTCCACATGCGGCACGGCGAGGAGATGTTGCTGAGACTGACCGAGGGAACCGACATTCAGCGGACGATGTTTCAGGAGGCGCTCGACCGCTGGTGGTGGCCCGCCGTGCAACTGTTCGGTCCCGACTCCGATCCCGATGACCCGCTGCTGCGATGGAAGATCAAGAGCCAGCCCAACGAGCAGCTCCGGCACGCCTACATCCAGAAGTACGTCCCACTGCTGCAGAGCTACGGGTTCACCATCCCCGACCCCAACCTCCACTTCGACGAGAGCGCCGACGACGGCAAGGGCGCCTGGGTTACCTCCGAAATCGATTGGGAACCCCTCATCGCCACGATGCGACAGGGAGGCCCCGACAGCAGGCGTCGGATCTCCAACGCAGCGGCCAACTACGCCGACACCGCCTGGGTGCGAGCTGCCCTCGAGGCCACGGCGGTCCCAGCATGAGGGCGCCCATTTCGGCGACGCTCTGCCCCCCGCCGCTCACCGCGTCGGTGCGAGCCGCGGTTGGCCGGGTGCACGACCCGGAGTATCCGGGAGTTTCGATCGTCGACCTCGGACTGCTCGAAGCCATTGAGGTATCCGGTGATGCGGTAACGGTGAGCCTGGTCCCGACCTACGGGGGCTGCCCCGCCCTCGACCTGATCGGCGATGACGTTCGCCACGAGGTTGAGGCCGTCGTCGGCGTGAGGTCGTGCACGGTCACCTGGCTGCGCACGCCAGTGTGGACCCAGGATCGGGTGGCGCCGCACGCCGTATCCCAGCTCGAACGAGAGTTCACCGTCACGCTGCGACGGACAGATGGTTCTCTGGTGTGCCCAGTGTGCGGTTCGGGGTCGGTCCGGGACACCGCGCCGATGGGCCCCAGCCGCTGCCGATCCCTCGCCTACTGCGATTCCTGCCGAAACCCGGTCGAGGTCATGCGATGAACCGGGGGCATCTCAGATGAGAACCTACGAGGTTTTTCTGAAGCGGCCGGGCAAGGACGAGTTCCGTCACGCCGGAAGCCTCCAGGCTGTCGATTCGGAGATGGCCAAGATTCTGGCCCGCGACAGCTACTGCCGGCGGGGCGAGGGCGACCAGATGTGGTTGGTCGACCGTACCCACATTGTCGAGGTCGACCCGGACCTCCTCGCCACGACCGTCGACCTCCCCCATCGAAACAACGATGGCAGCGCCGTGGCGGCTCGTCGGAAACGACTGAGGGAACAGGCATCGTGATCGAGCTTTCCGAGGCCGCCAAGGCCTACCTTCTCGCCTTCGCCGACGACGAACACATGATCGGGTCGAGGCACGCCAACTGGATCGGGCTCGGACCCTTTCTCGAAGAAGACCTGGCCTTCTGTTCAATCGCCCAAGACGAACTCGGCCACGCGTTGGCGTTGTACGACATGTTCGTTCCCACCGGCGAGATCGACCGGTTCGCGCTGCTGCGGGAACCGGCCGACTATCGATCGTGCGCCCTGGCCGAACTCGAATGCCCTACCTGGGATCTGGCGCTCGTACGTCACTGGCTCTACGACTCGGCCGAAGCGCTTCGTTGGAGCGCTCTGGTCGGCTCCGAGGTCGACGATCTCGGGGCGCTCGCCACCCAAGCCCTGCGAGATGAAGCCTTCCACGCTCAACACGCCGAGATGTTTGTGGAGCGGGTCGTCGGTGACCGAGCGGCAAGGTCGAGGATCGAACGCGCTCTGGCCGAGGTGCTGCCCGTGGCGTCTTCGGTGTGGACTCCGCCCGACGGCGAGGAGACGGCTGTAGCCGAGGGCGTTGTCACCCGGTCCAGCGCCAGCCTGGCGATGGTCTGGGCCGATCAGATCCGCACCCAGCTCGACGGGCTCGGACTGGCGGTCGACCCGCAACTGGCCCAGGGTCTCGATGAGCTACCGCCAGCGTCGACCCGGCACCACCGGATCAATCAGTTCGATCGCTTCCATACCTCGCTCGGCGAAGTCATTTCGCTCGACCCATCCGCTATCTGGTAGGACACCACCATGCCTCAACTCACTGAATTCGCGAAGATTTCGGCCACGCTGAACTTCACCCCGATCGGAAAGGTGTCGGCCGGCTTTCGCCTCGACGTGCCCTTCGAGGGCACGGCCACATCTGAACACTGGGCTGGCGAACGACCGGTCAGCGGTGTTGATCGCGTGACGACCGGTGCCGATGGGATCCAAAGTCTTGACATCACGGCCCGGATCGGCACCGGCAAAGAGGTCGTGTCGTACCGGGCGATCGGTCGGGGAACCGTCGACGGGGGTCCTCGAGAACTCTTCACCTTCGAAACCGCGGTCGAGGAATTGGGGTTTCTCAACCATTCCATCGGGTGCGCCTTGGGCTCGATCGAGAAGAACAAACTCGAACTGACCGTCTATCTGATCGAGGACTAATTGTTCCGGTCAGCCGGGTTTTCTACGGCTAGCGGTCGTCGCCGCATTGTTGCCAGCAAGTTACGAAGGTCACAGGGCACCGGCGGAACTGCTCCAACCCGCGTTAGCCTCCTACCGCAGCCATTCACGGGGAGAGTTCAGCCGACCTCGGCTGACCCACTGGCTGGCGAAAGGAACCCTTATGCGTACAACACTTCTGAAGCTCCTGTCGCTTCTGTTCGCCTTCGCCCTTGTGGGTGCGGCCTGCGGTAGTGACTCCGACAACGCTGACGACGGATCCTCCGACGACTCAGCTCAAGACGACGGGAGCTCCGATGACGGCTCTGGCGACGACGGAGCCGGAGACGATGGCTCCGGCGATGACACCGTCGACCTGACCCAGGGTGGGGGCACGCTTGCCGCTGTCCAGGCCCGTGGCAATCTGAACTGTGGTGTTTCCGGTGCCGCTGTGGCGTTCTCCTTCGTCGAGGCCGACGGTTCGGTGAACGGTATCGACGCCGACTACTGCCGTGCGGTAGCAGCGGCGGTTCTCGGTGATTCCGAGGCCGTGACCTTCGTCAACCTCACCGCTGCCGAGCGTTTCGCTGCGGTGCAGTCGGGCGAGGTCGACGTGCTCATGCGTAACAGCACCTGGACCCAGAGCCGTGACACCGACGTCGGTATGGACTTCGGCCCGACCACCTACTACGACGGTCAGCAGCTGATGGCACGTGCCGGCGACGGCTTCTCGGGTACCTCGAGCGTCGACGAGATCGACGGCGCCATCGTCTGCACCAATGCCGGCACCACCACGGAGACCAACATCTCCGAGCTCGCCGCCAACCTCGGCATCTCGATCACGCTCAACACCTTCGAGGACTTCAACCAGGTCACCGACGCCTTCGTCAGTGGCGCCTGCGATGTCATCACCACTGATGGTTCCGGCCTCGTCGGCCGCAAGGCCGAGCAGCAGCCCGACGATCAGGAGTGGGTCATCTTCCCGGCCACGCCGATCTCGAAGGAGCCGCTCGGTCCGGTCTACGCCCAGAACGACTCCCAGTGGGCCGACGTCGTCAACTGGACGGTCTATGCCACCATCATCGCCGACGAGAACGGCGTGGGCTCCGGTGACGTGGACGACGCCCTGGCCAACGGCACCCCCGAGATGCAGCGCCTTCTCGGCGGCGAAGGCGAGTTGCAGAGCGCAATGGGCCTCAGCCCCGACGCCTTCTACAACGTCATCAGCCAGGTCGGCAACTACAGCGAGATCTTCGAATCGAACCTGGGCCCCGTCGGCCTGGTTCGTGAAGGCTCGGCCAACGCCGCCTGGACCGAGGGTGGGCTGATCTACGCCCCACCCGCCCGCTGATCACCACCTGATCAGCCGTTCCCGACGCCGGAGCGGCGGGAACGGC
>JABDJU010000023.1 GCA_013003325.1 Acidimicrobiales bacterium | reverse complement strand
AAACCCGTTTCAAGATGAATTCTGCCATATTAAGTAAGGCCTGTAGTAGGTGACTACGTTGATAGGCCGGACGTGGAAGCGTGGTAACACGTGAAGCTGACCGGTACTAATCGGCCGAGCGGCTTTTTTCTAACGCACGTTTGGAACCGCAAGGTTCAGTAAAGACCTCGTGCTCGCTATGGAATTATCAAAGACGTGTCCGCACGACCGGCAGCTTCGGCTGCCGCCGTGCGTTGACAATCAGATTTCGGTGGCGATAGCGGAGGGGTCACACCCGTTCCCATCCCGAACACGGAAGTTAAGCCCTCCAGCGCCGATGGTACTTGGGACGGGAGTCCCTGGGAGAGTAGGTCGCTGCCGGATTTCGCAAGACTGTGACCCTGCACCATGTGTGCAGGGTCACAGTCGTTTTTCTCGCTCCACCGGTCGGGCGTAGTGTGATACAGAACGGGCCTGCACCGAATGTGCCCGTTGGGAGCTGATGATGTCGACGCGGTCCTACCACAAGCTGGAAGAGACGATTCCACCACCGCCGGGTCGCTGCCCGATGGACTCCACCTTCTCACCGTTCAGTGAGGAGTACGTTGCCGACCCCTACGCCGATCTCGAGCCACGTCGTGAACAGACACCGGTGTTCTACTCCGAGGCGCTCCAGATGGTCGTGGTGACGCGAATGGACGACATCGTTGATGTGTTCACCAACCCCGACACGTTCAGCTCAGAGAACGTGCAAGATCCGGTCTTCCCCCTCTCGCCTGAGACGGTGGACGTGCTTTCGGCCCCCGACTTCAATCCGGTAGCGGTGATGTCGAACCGTCAGGAGCCGGACCACAAACGGATTCGGCAGTACACCAAGAGGGGCTTTTCCAATCGTCGGATGAAAGTACTCGAGCCCTACATACGCCAACGCAGCCACGAGCTGATCGACGCCATGATCGCCGCCGGTTCCCCGGCAGACTTTGCGGCCGGTTTCGCCGCGCCGCTGCCGGGCGACACCGTGTTCCGGTTCATAGGGTTTCCCGAGAAGGACGACGATCAGCTCCGAGCCTGGTGCGGCGACCGGCTCGCCTTCTCGTGGGGCAAGCCCTCCCCCGAGGAGCAGGTCGATATCGCCAACAAGATGCTGTCGTACTGGCGCTATTGCCGGGAGTTCACCGCCGGAAAGGCTGCCGACCTCGGCGATGACTTCGCCTCTGAGCTGCTTACCGATCACAACGAGAACCCCGAAGACCTGTCCTACCGTGAGGTCGAGTCGATCATCTACGGGTTGTCGTTCGCCGGCCACGAACCGGTCACACTTCTGCTGTTGAACAGCCTGCTGTGCTTCTTGCCCCGCCGGGACGTGTGGGCAGAACTCGAGGCCGACCCCGAACTGATCCCGGGCGCCCTGGAGGAGGTGATCCGCTACGAGTCACCCCAAATTGGTTGGCGACGGATCGCGAACCACGACACGTCGATCGGCGGTGTCGACATTCCAAAGGGCACCCGAATCATGCTCGCCCTGGGGGCTGCCAATCATCAGCCGGACATCTTTGAAGAACCGACTGTGTTCGATATCCATCGTCCCAACTCGAGGAACAACATCTCGTTCGGCAAGGGAATTCACTACTGCCTCGGGGCCAAGTTTGCCCGCTTCGAAGCCAAGGTGGCAATGGAAGTGCTGGTGCAGCGGATGCCGTCGCTGCGCATGGCGGCCGGTCAGGAAGAGCTCGAACGAATCGCCAACATCAGCTTCCGTGGACCGACCAGTCTGATCGTCGAGTGGGACTGACAACGGTGATTTCCACGACCGCAGCCACGAACGATCGGCGATCGACCTAGCCTTACCCGGTGGCCTCATCAGCGATCGACGTAGCCGACGTGTCGTTTGGCGATGTCGGTCCCGACACCGCCAACAAGGCGCGCAAGCGTCTGCTCGACGCGGCCGGCGCCTACGAACGCGAGCGTTTCGGTGATGCCAGACGGATTCTGGAGGGCGTCAACCGGCTTGCCCCCGACGTACCCGAAGTCCTCGAGTTGATGGGACTGTGCGCCTACCGAACGCGGCGATGGAAGAACGCGATCAAAGAGCTGGGACGATTCTACGAACTCACCGGCTCGGTCGATCAGCATCCTGTCGTAGCCGACTGCCATCGCGCCCTCAAACAGTGGAGCGCGGTCGAGGAGACCTGGTCTCAACTCGCCGACGCGTCGCCCCACCCCGCGATCTTGGAAGAAGGCCGGATTGTGATGGCAGGCGCCAAAGCCGATCAGGGCCGGCTGCAGGATGCGATCCGCGTCCTGGAAAACGCCAATCTAAGTCGACCAAAAAAGCCGAAGATCCATCATCTTCGCAGTTGGTATGCGTTGGCTGACCTCTACGAGAGGGCAGGAATGGTCGGAAATGCCCGGCGCTTGTTCGCCGACATCGCATCGGCGTCACCAGACTTTGGCGACGCCGCCAAACGAGCTGCCAGCCTCAAGTAGCCCCGCCTCGGCACGGCATCTACTGTCGGAGCGATGTACACCGCTCAAGAGCTGACCTACGAGCGAGCCCGCGCTCGACGCTCATACAAGTGGCGAAAGTTCGATCCCGATGTGCTCCCCAGCCATGTGGCCGACATGGACTTCGACCCGGCACCGGAGATACTCGCTGAGATGCAGGGGTTTCTCGACCGGGGCGACCTTGGCTACAACTTCTTCTTGATCCCCGAGATGTTCCAGGCCTATGCCGACTGGCAGACCGCCCACCACGGCTGGACACCTGACGTCGGGCGAATGCGGTCCTTCACCAGTGTTCTGCATGCGGTTGAGATGTCGATCTGGATCTCGACCAACCCCGGCGACGGCGTTGTTCTATTCACGCCGTCATATCACCCATTTTTCGATTCGATCACCGGAGGGGGGCGCCGCATCGTGGAGGTCCCCCTCGACCCGAACGGATGGCGGATCGATCCCGATCGCCTCGAGGCGGCGATCGATTCGACCACGAAGGTGATTCTGTTCTGCCAACCGAACAATCCCACCGGTCGGATCTTTGATGACGACGAGCTGAACGCAGTCGCCGCCGTAGCCGAACGGCACGACCTGATCGTGATCAGCGACGAGATCTGGGGCGACTTCGTTCATGAAGGACCACATCGGCCGTTGGCCTTGGCCGACGAACGCTTCGCCGGGCGGCTCGTGACGATGGGATCGGCCAGCAAATCATTCAACCTCGCCGGGCTGCATTGCGCCGTTGCCCACATCGGCGACCGCCGGGTCGAAGACAAGTTGGCCCAGCTTCCGCCCCGCGGGCTCGGCATGTCGACCCCGCTGAGCTTTGCGGCTGCGATTACCGCCTGGACCCGTTGCGGGGAATGGATGAAGGGGATCGCCGAAGAGGTGACGGCGCGGCGCGATCGCGTCGCGACCCGGCTGGCTGCCGAGGCCCCCTCGGTTGGATTCGACGCCCCCGAGGCGACCTACCTTGCATGGCTCGATTTCTCCCGCACCCCGATCGCCGACGACCCGGCCGGCCACCTTCTCGAACGGGCTCGGCTCGGCATCGACCCGGGGATTTCTTTCGGCACCCAATCTCAGTCGTTCGGACGCCTCAACTTCGCGACGACCGAACAGTTTGTCGATGATGCGATCGACCGAATTGTGTCGTTGGTCGGCGACTAGGCAGCGGGACCGAGCTCGAGTGCGGCGGCGTCGAGGGCATCGCTGATCGCCTTCTTCTGTCGTCGCGGTTGTCGCACCACGATCCGCTGAGGGGCCACGTACACCCGGGTCTGGATGGCTCCACCGGCGCGGTAGAAACGCCGAGCAACGGTCCCGACGACCGCGATCGGCGCGTTAGCCACAACCTTTGGCATTCGGGAGGCAGCGCCGGTCCACTCGACCGGGACCGACGGCGCGCTGGGCCCATCAACTTGGACGCGCACATCGAAACTCAGCGCGGTCTGCCCTGAGGCCAGCTCAACGATTCGTGGCTCGCCGGCGACGAGCCCTCGAAGGATGCATAGGTTCATGGGTGTCTTCTCCTCAACAGTGGAAACGGTGTTGGGGTTGAAGAACCCGAGGGGCGCACGGTCAGTGGCCGCCGCCAACGTGAGACTAGCGATCGCTGGCCAGACCCACCACCTCGAACACGGGATGGACGATGCCATCGGTGCAAGCTTGGATCGGGGCGAGGGTTCCGCCGAGGCCGCCGACGTTGGCCGACCATCGGGTCGTGTAGACGACCACAAGGTCGAGTTCGACCGATGCTGCCCCTTCGGGCTTCTCGGTGATGGTGTGGGTGCACACGCCTGGGTCGTCCTCGTCGAGTCCTCGCTGCCAGACGGTATTTCGGCTGCCGCAGCGATAGCGGTCGGCACCGATCTCGAAGAAGTACTCCGACGGTTGAGCCTCGACTTGGACG
Organism: Acidimicrobiales bacterium; assembly: GCA_013003325.1. Taxonomy (GTDB): domain Bacteria; phylum Actinomycetota; class Acidimicrobiia; order Acidimicrobiales; family SZUA-35; genus JABDIY01. The sequence continues at coordinate 2,453 of JABDJU010000023.1, read as the reverse complement.
ACGAGGTTGCCATGGCTGGCGGTGTTCAACAGCGGGTTGCCGTCGAACTCGACACCTTCGAGCCAGAAGAAGGTGGCGAGCTGTAGCACGCTGCCCGGACCGGAGTGACCGATGGTCTCGGGTGCTTCGGGAGTCAGGGAAGCCGCCGCTTCGGCGATCACGTCTGCCACCGACTTCGTGGGGCCGGATGGAAACGGTCCGTCGACGGCGAACAACCCGTCGGCGTCACTGCAGAACCGTCGGTACCACCGCCCGGTGGAGCTGAATTCGCGTGCCGCTCCCTCCAGAATCACCGTTTCGAACTCGAGCGTGCTGCCGATCGAAGAGCCGATGATGACGTCGGTGATCGTCACGACGACCGACTCGCCGTTGTCAGAACCGCTCGAATACTCCCCGGGGCTCACCTGATACACCGCCACGTCGGCGTCGTTGAACAGGTAGTCGTATTCGCAGGTTATGTCGGACCCGCCTGCCCCGCCACCGCGCTCGAGCGTGCAGGTGCCGTTGGCCGACAAGGTGCCCTCGACGACCTGGCCGACCGCCACACAGTCGGGCACCGCTTGTGCCTCGGCCGGTGCGGTACCGATCAGAGTTCCCGCCGTTATCACCGCCGTCGCTAGCACTGGCCCAATGCACCGCACGTTCTTCGAGAGTACTGACGGGCTCGCTCACGTGGGTGGGGCGAGCTACCCGTGCAGCGATGGGTAACCATCCTCTTCTGTCGTCACGCCAAGACGTTGAGCCGTTCTGTCGGTCGGGGCGACACCGCCTGCGTGTTCGCCCGACGATTTTTGGGGGGAATGTGCTCCGTTGACGACAGAACAGCGGAGGGTCAGTCGCGGACGTGGCCGAGTTCATCGAAGGCCTGGTGCAGGCGATCGACGAAGCTCTCCTCCGCCGCTCGAAGCCAGACCCGAGGGTCGTACTTCTTCTTGTTGGGCTTGTCGTCACCCTCGGGGTTTCCGATCTGGCCCTGCAGGTAGTCACGGTTGGCGGCCTCGTAGGCACGGACCCCGTCCCAGAACGCCCATTGAAGGTCGGTGTCGATGTTCATTTTTACCACGCCGTAGCTGATCGCTTCGGCGATTTCGGCAGCGCTGGAACCCGATCCGCCGTGGAACACGAAGTTGACAGGATTGGTGGCATCGGAACCGATGCGCTCGGCCACATACGCCTGGGAATCGCGCAGGATCGTGGGGGTGAGCTGAACATTGCCAGGCTTGTAGACGCCGTGCACATTTCCGAACGCGGCCGCAATCGTGAACCGGTCGCTCACCTTGGACAGCGCCTCGTACGCCTGCCACACCTCCTCGGGTTTGGAATAGAGGTCCTCGGGTTTCACATCTGTGTTGTCGACCCCGTCTTCCTCGCCGCCGGTTATGCCGAGTTCGATTTCGAGGGTCATCCCCATCTCGCTCATGCGCTCGAGGAAGCGCGCGCAGATCTCGATGTTCTCCTCCATCGGTTCTTCACTGAGATCGAGCATGTGGCTGCTGAAGAGGGGTTTCCCGGTCGCTGCGAAATGCTTTTCGCCGGCGTCGAGAAGTCCCTCGACCCACGGCAGCAGCTTCTTGGCCGCGTGGTCGGTGTGCACCATCACCCGAGCTCCGTACGCCTCGGCCAGGGCATGAACGTGCTGGGCTCCGGCGATCGAACCGGCGACCGAGGCGGGGATGCCGGGCTCGGGGTACCCCTTGCCGGCCACGAAGGCTCCACCGCTGTTGGAGAACTGAATGATTACCGGGGCGTTGCGGGCTGCCGCGGTCTCCATCACGCTGTTCATGCTGTTGGTGCCGACACAGTTGGCCGCCGGGAGGGCGAAGCTGTTGGCCTTGGCATAGGCGAAGACATCAGAGACGGTGTCGCCGGTGATGACGCCGGGGGCGAATTGGTCGGAGAAGTAGGTCACGACGCACACGATAGCGAGCATCGCCGTGGACCGATGAAGGGCCGATAGTGTCGTTCCAATCGACACCGAACGCGGCCTCATCTTTGACCTCGACGGAGTCCTCTGGCACGGCTCTGAGCCGATTCGTCGCTCGTGCGCGGCTGTCGTTCGGCTGATGGACGCAGGGCAGGAAGTTCTGTTTGCGACGAACAACTCATCGGCCACCGTCGCGGTCCAGGAATCGAAGCTGGCTCGGTTCGGAATCGATGCGTCGGGCCGGATCCTGTCCTCCGCCATGGCCGCCGCCAGCCTTGTCGAGTCCGGCGAGCGGGTCTTCGTGCTGGGCGGGGATGGGATTGTCGAGGCGCTCGAGGCGAGGGGAGCGGTCACGGTCCCGGTGGCTGCGGCCGAAGAGCCGCCGCCGTCGGTCGATGCGGTGATCGTCGGGCTGGACTTCGACCTGAGCTACGACCGATTTCGGATGGCGATGGTCAGCATCCGGAACGGCGCCCGTTTCATCGCCACCAACCACGATCCGACCTATCCGACCGAGCATGGCCTGTGG
>JABDJU010000012.1 GCA_013003325.1 Acidimicrobiales bacterium | reverse complement strand
GTGCTCGTCGCCCCGTCGTCCGAGGTCGCTGAACATCTCGGTTACAAAGCCTTCGAGGTCGTCCAACGACAGATCTCCGACCGCGACCACGGCCATGTTGTCGGGCCGATACCAGCGGTCGTAGAAGGCTCGGGTGTCAGCATCGGTCGTAGTGATGATCTGCTGTTCGGTTCCGATCGGGGAACGGTCCTCATAGGCGGTGCCGTCGAAGTAGATCTCTTCGAACCGTCGCTGGACGTCTGCGCCGGCCTGCTCACGGGCCAGCCGGAATTCCTCCCGTACCACACCTCGTTCGTTTTCAACTTCGGTCGGGTCCATCGTTGCGTTGCCTGCCCACTCCCGCAGCACGGTGAAGGCCGTGTCGGCGTTGTTGCCGACCAACGACACTTCGAGCAGGTAGACCGTCTCGTCGAAGCTGGTGTACGCATTGAGGTCGGGACCGATCTGGGCACCGAGGGCTCGAAGCTCTGCGTCGAGGCTGTTCCCGGGGTATTTGGCCGTGCCGTTGAAGAGCATGTGCTCGGCGAAGTGAGCGATCTGGTCCGTCGGCTCGACCTGTTGGAGTGAGCCAGCATTCACCGCCAGGCGCACAGACAGCTTCTGGCCGGGGGCGTCGTTGCGACGGACGTAGTAGGTCAGTCCGTTGTCGAGCGCGCCGACCCGGACGTCGGGGTCGATCGGCAGCGGGGTCTCGTCGATGATCGGCTCGACCCCCGGTTCGACCTCGACGACCCCATCGACGGTGGAGGCGGTCGACGCCTCATTGGTAGTCCGAGGCTGGGAGCTGGCCGACGTGGCGTCGTCAGGTTGCGACAATCCCGTGCACGCCGCAAACATCAGCAGGGCTAGGGCTGTGCCGACGAGACGTTGCATGCGGGCAGAACCGGTTTTGGGCATCATGCCTCCTCACCGGCTCTATCGGACTCCAACGCGCCGAACCAAGCGCGATATGCGCCATTTCCGCCAGTACTCGCCGCTCGGTTGAGAGACCCGGTCGCCCGGTTGGCCGATGTTTCAGCGAAGCGCGTCACACTCCCCACATATCGAATCATGCTGCCGGTTTTACATGCAGCCGGCGCTTGACCGCTGTCGCCCATCTGCTCGAGACCTCTGAGGTGCACGCCCGGTGGTGCATCGACGTACGTCACACATTGGCTGAATCCGCCCCCGAGACGTTGGCGGTGGTGGTAGACCTAGTGCTCTCCCGCCTCAATGGTCATATCCCCTCCGAAGAAGTGCTCGGTTGGGCCGCGGTCAACCCCGATCGAAAATGAACTGAATCCGCCGGTTCCGGGCCCTGTTCTCTGCCGACGTGTTGGGTACCGCCGGCTCCGATGACCCACGACCCGAGGTGGTGAGACGGTCGGCGTCGATGCCGAGTTCGACCAACGCCTCTCTGACCGACACGGCCCGATTCTCCGACAGGGTTTGATTCACGGTGTCCCCACCGGTGTCGTCGGTGTGGCCGATGATCTCCACCCCTAAGTCCGGTAGCGCCTGGATGGCTTCGGCGATCACTAGGAGGTTCGCGCTGCCTTCATCGGAAATCTTGCTGGTTCCGGTGTCGAACAGAATCGGCTTCTCAGCCAGGATCGCTTCGAGCTCTGCTTCGAATACGGTCAGAGCTTCGTCGCTCAGGTCGATCTCGCTGTCGTCGGCGAGCTCAGCGGTGCGGAAGTCGGTTTGCAGAATGGCAACAAGATCAGTTGACGACGTGTCGCCGGGTCGGGTCAGGCCCGAAATGGTGATGGTCGCGTTCTCGATGTCCGATGGCTCCACGACCACCCCTGCTACATCGACGTTGCCCTCGCCATAGACGGCTTCTGCGGATTGGACGAGACGGTCGCGGTCGGACTCGGTGGGAACGGTCCCGGTGACAACGACCGGAAGCTCACCCACAACGATCTCGATGACTGCCGGTTCGAACTGGGGTTCAACGAACTCGAGGTCGAAACGTCCCGCCGCCAACCCGAGGTCGGCGCCGGCGTTCAAGAGGAGCTGTTCGGGAGCGAGGTCCCCCTCATCGGCGATACCGCTGAAGTTGATCACGCCGGTTTTGAGATCGATCCCTGGATCGACGGTGAGTTCATCGATCACATTGCCGTTACCGAACCGGTCTTCTGCGATCCGAATCAACTGGGCTCGGGCCCCCTCGTCGGGGACCGCCCCCGAAATCGTCGCGATCTTGCGGTCTACGACCACCTCGATTTCAGCCGGTATAGGGGCGAGGGTCGACGATGTCGTGGTCGTTGCGATCGGAATCACGCTGATCGCGGTGGTGCTGTCCCGGTTGTTGAACCACACCGCGAGCGCGAGAAAGGCGACCACCACGGCGAGATAGAGCCACGCGAAAATGGCACCTCGGTCGCGATCGGTCGCGTTGGAAGCCGGAGCGCCTCCGCTCGGAGTCATCGACGGGTCATACCGCAGGGATGCGGGTCATCGCATCCTGCACCTTTTCCTCGGGGAACTCGTAGTCGATCATCTCGCCGGCGAAGTAGCAGTCGTAGGCGGCCATGTCGAGATGGCCGTGGCCGCACAGCGCGGTGAGGATCACCCGCTCTTCGCCGGCTTCTTTGGCCTCGAGCGCCTGGCGGACCGTGCCGGCGAGCGCATGGGTCGGCTCAGGGGCCGGCACGATTCCCTCGGTTCGAGCGAACTGCACGCCGGAGTCAAAGCACTCGTTCTGGTTGATGGCGATCGCGTCCATCATGCCAAGCTCGTAGATGTGTGAGATGAGGGGCGCCATACCGTGATAACGAAGGCCACCGGCATGGATCGGATCCGGAACGAACTGGTGTCCGAGGGTGTGCATCTTCATCAACGGGGTCGTTCCGGCGGTATCACCGAAGTCGTAGGAGTAGACGCCCCTGGTGAGGCTGGGGCATGCTGCGGGTTCGACTGCCAGAACGCGCGGGTTCATGTTTCCGGCCATCTTCTCCCGCATGAACGGGAAGGCCAGGCCCCCGAAGTTGGAGCCACCGCCGGTGCAGCCGACCAGCACGTCGGGGGTCTCCCCCACCTTGGCCAACTGGAGCAGCGCCTCTTCTCCGATGATCGTCTGATGCATCAAAACGTGGTTGAGCACCGACCCCAGCGCGTATTTGACCTCAGGGTTGGGCGCCGCCATCTCGACAGCCTCGCTGATCGCAATTCCCAGCGAGCCCGGTGACCCCGGATTGGCGGCCAGAACGGCTCGTCCGGCTTCGGTCAGATCGCTCGGGCTCGGGTGGATCACCCCGCCGAAGGTCTCGATCATCGCCCTGCGATACGGCTTCTGGTCGTAGCTGCTGCGGACTTGCCAGACCTCACATTCGAGGTCGAACAGGGCGCAGGCGAACGCGAGGGCTGTTCCCCACTGGCCTGCGCCGGTTTCGGTTGTGAGCTTCTTGACCCCTTCGACCTTGTTGTAATAGGCCTGGGCCACGGCCGTGTTCGGTTTGTGCGAACCGGCCGGGCTCACCCCCTCGTACTTGTAGTAGATCCGAGCGGGGGTATCGAGTGCGCGTTCGAGCCCGAGGGCGCGATACATGGGTGATGGGCGCCACATCCGGTAGACGTCGAGCACTTCGTCGGGGATGTCGATGTATCGGTCCATCGACACTTCCTGCATGATCAATGCCATCGGGAACAGCGGTTCGAAGTCGGCTGGACCGGCCGGCTCCAGCGTTCCCGGGTGCAGCGCAGAAGGTGGCGGAGCGGGCAGGTCGGGCACGATGTTGTACCACTGGGTGGGCATCTCCGATTCGGAGAGCAGAATCTTGCGGTCGGGACGGTCAGCGCTCACGCCCGGAACGTTAGTTGGCTACGGAGGGCTCAGTAAATCAGTATCCGGGAGCGGGCTGATTCAGACGCCCGCCGCCGCCTCGGCCAGCATCGGTGCATGATCATCGACCTCAATGAATATGCACTCCCCCGGGCACTCAGCTGCAGCGGCGATCACGCCCGCCTCCGACGCCCTGGGGACCGTGGCCAGCTCGGCTGAGCCGCCCGGATCGTTGAACACCTTGGTTCCCTCGACGCAATACGCAATACCGTCTTCGAGGATACGAAAGACCTCGGGTGCGTGATCGGTGCAGATGCCGTCACCGGTGCAGAGGTCCTGGTCGATCCATACCTGGATCCGGGGATGCTGGTCCACGACCCTCCAGGCTACCGGCGATGGGGCTCCGGCGATGGACCGGGCCCGTCGCCGATCCGCCCTATCCTGCCCATGTGTCCAGCGTCTACGGGAACCTCTTTCGGATCAGCACGTTCGGCGAATCCCACGGTCCTGCCATCGGAGTGATTCTCGACGGCTGCCCACCGGGGATTCGGATCGACCAGGCTGCGATTCAGGCCGATCTTGACCGACGGCGGCCTGGCCAGAGTCGGCTGGTCACCCAGCGACAAGAGGGTGACGAGGTCGAGATTCTCAGTGGGGTCTTCGAAGGTCACTCGACCGGTACACCCATTGCGATGCTGGTGAGGAACGCCGACCACAAACCGGGAGCCTACGACCACCTCAAGGACGTGTTTCGACCCAGCCATGCCGATTACAGCTACCTCGCCAAGTACGGGCGCCGAGACCACCGGGGCGGAGGCCGCAGCTCGGCCCGGGAAACAATCGGAAGGGTGGCGACGGGAGCGATCGCGCGACGGTTCCTCACCGATACCTTCGGCACAGAAGTCATCGCCTGGGTCGACCGGATCCACACGATCGAAGCAACGGTCGACAGCAACACCGTAACGATCGACGATGTGGAGAGCTCCCCGACCCGCTGCCCAGATCCGGACGCCGCCGCCGCAATGGTCAGCGCGATCGACGACGCTCGGGGGCGCGGCGATTCCCTCGGCGGTGTGGTCGGGTTCGCCGCCCGCGGCGTCCCGCCGGGTTGGGGTGAACCGGTATTCGACCGGCTCGAGGCCGACCTGGCCAAAGGAATCATGTCGCTGCCGGCCTGTAAGGGTTTCGAGATCGGCTCGGGATTCGGCGGCACACTGATGACCGGGCTCGAGCACAACGACCCCTACGTGCCCGGTGCCGACGGTCCCGAGTTGGCGTCGAATCGATCGGGTGGGGTGCAGGGTGGCATTTCGGTCGGCGCGCCGATCTATGGCCGGGCCGCGTTCAAACCCACTGCCACGATCGCATCAGAGCAGACGACCGTGACCACCGACATCGAGGCAACCACGCTGGCGGCACGCGGGCGCCACGATCCCTGCGTGCTCCCGCGCGCAGTGCCGATGGTCGAAGCGATGATCTTGCTGACCCTCGCCGACCATGCGCTGCGGCAACGGGCGCTGGCCGGCCCCAACTGAGGCCCGCGTGTCACTCCAGCCGTCGCCGCGGGTGGTCGAGCAGCAATGTCACCCGCCCGAGGATCGCATCGGCGGCGACCGGGCCAAACCGGGCCGAGTCGGACCCTTCCCCCTGATTGTCGCTGGTGAGCCAGAACCCCTCGGCCACAATTCGACACCTCTTCACCACGAGAAGACCACGGTCCTCCGGATGGTGGGCCACCACGATCGAACCGTCGGAAACGAGGCCCGGGGTTGGGTCGATGAGCACGAAGTCGCCCGGTTCGAGCGTCGGCAACATCGAACGGCCGCCGACCACGAGCCGGCGGCGCCGACCGCGGGCCCATGCCCACAGTTCGGCGCCGACGAATCGAACGGAGTTCTTCATGGGCTGTGCGCCCCGGCGGGACGCAGCCGGTTCAGCTGGCGGTGACCCAGGGAACCTCTTTGCCCTTGGTGGCCCAGAACATGTGGTGGATGGCCTCGATCTGGTTCATGAGCTCGTTGGCGGTGTCGACGTCGACCGATGTCTTGCAGGCCGACGCTTGCTTGGCCGCGTTCCAGAACGTGGTGTGAAGATCTGGGTAGGTCTCGAGGTGCGGCGGCTTGAAATAGTCGTGCCACAGGATGTTGAGTTCCCGCTTCACGAGTTCGGCCTGTTCCTCTTTGATGGTGATGTAGCGCGACCGGGTGTTCTCGGTTGCGAGGTCGTGGCCGTCGCCAAGATCCACAAGCTTCTTGGTCATCGCCAAGACGGCCTCACCTGCGATACGGGCGCTGGCGGGGTCGTAAACACCGCACGGACCGTCGCAGTGGGCCGAAACAGGTTGTGCCGGACGTACCCGATCAAGGGCCTTCAGCAGAGTTGATGAGATGGTCATGGCATCAACCTAGGTGTCGTCGCCACCCGATCCCAACTCGCGCAGATAGGCCTCGAGTTCCCCGGCCACGTCGTCACCGCTCGGCAGCCTCTCCTCGTCGGCATCCACCCGATGTTCAAGCTGGGCGAGATACACCCGGCTCTCTTCGTCGGCCGCCACCGCGGCATCGACCTGTTCGATCCAGGCGTGAACGGCGCCGTCGAGTTCTTCGTACCTGGTGGGGATACGGGTGAGCTGCTCCAGCCTCCGCAACAGCGACTGGGTCGATTTTGGGCTGGGGGACCCGGGCACGTAATGGGGGACCTCGGCCCTGAGCGACATGATCGGAAACGACTCGGCCTCGAGGTGCTGATTGACCACGCCGACCACGCCGGTCGGACCTTCATAGCTCGGCGACCGTAGTTGCAGGCGGGCGGCCAGGGTCGGGTCGCCTGAACTGGCCACGATGCGGGCTGGGCGGGTGTGGGGGGTCATCGCCAGCGCCGAACCGAGGGTCACAACCATGCCGCAACCCGATTGCCGGGCCAACGAGAGAACCGTGCCGCTGAACCACTTCCACTTGTACTGCGGTTCGGAGCCAACAGCGACCAGCACGTCACGCCCGCCGTCGGTTCGACATCCGTAGAACCTGACCGTCGGCCACCGGATCTCACGATCACCGCTGTCGTCGAAGGTGACCAGCGGGCGCGATTCTGAGAAGTTGTACAGCTCCTCGGGATCGAGTTCGCCCACGAGTTCGTTCTCGCAGTGATCTCGAATCCATGTGGCGGCATTGGTGGCGGCCTTGCCCGCGTCGAACATGCCGTTGAGCGCCATCACCATGAGCGGCTGGCGCAGCGAGCCGATGTCGGAATGCCAGATCACCAATGGTGAGGATATCGAGCCCCATGTACGCTCGGCCGATGAGCCGAGCCAAGGTGGCCGATTGGTCCGACGTGGAGCGCAAGCTCACCGACCGCGTCACCGTGTTGGTCGGCGACGACAACGGTGCCTACCCATCGGGCAATAGCGTCGTGATACGCGGTGATGGGGAGTCGGCGTTGATCGATCCGTCGATCACCGTGGTCGAACGCGGCGGTGCCAATCGCCGGATCGACGCCGTGCTCACCTCCCACAGCCACGAGGACCACATGGCCGGCAACGGGCTGTTCTCCGATGCTCGCGTCCATGTGCACATCGACGATCTCCCCGGCGTCCGCAGCCTCGAGGGGCTCAACGGCGTGTACGGCTTGAACCCCGATATCTGGGCCGAATTCGAACCCACGGTCCTCGAGCAGTTCTCCTACGAGCCCCGGCCGGACGCGATCGGGTTCAGCGACGGCCACGTGTTCGATCTCGGCGGTGTCACCGTCGAAGCGGTGCACCTTCCGGGTCACACGCGGGGTCATAGCGGGTTCCGGATATCGGGCGGTGTGTTCTTCTGCTCCGATATCGACCTCACCGGCTTCGGGCCGTACTACGGAGACGCCTGGAGCGACCTCGATCAGTTCGAGGCGAGCCTGGCCAAGATCAGAGACGAGCAGGCCGACGTCTATGTCACCTTTCACCACAAGGGGGTGATCGAGGGGCGTGACGACTTCGTCCAACGGGTTGATGCATTCACCGAGGTGATCCATCGTCGGCACCGTGAGATGTTGACGTTTCTCAGCGAACCTCACACAATCGAGGAAATGGTGGCCCACCGGTTCGTGTACCGCCCCGGGGTAGAGATGACGATCGCCGACTCGGTCGAACAGCGGACCGCCGTTCTCCACGTAGCCCGCATGCTCTCCAGAGATGAGGCCACCGAAGTGAGCCCGGGACGATTCCAAGCGTGCTGAAGTATGGTTGCTGACGCATGAGTAGCCCCGTTCACATCTATTTGCCCGGACACAACCAGCGGATGGTCGACGAACTCGTTCGGGTTCTCCCCGGACGACGGTTCATTCAACTCGACGACACCAGGGCCTTCGCCAAAGCCTTGCCGACGATGGAGTTGCTTGTCACCGGCCGACCTCCAAAGAACCGCTGGGCCCGGGCTGAGAACCTGCGCATGATTCACGTGGCCGGCTCCGGGGTCGATTCGTTGCTGCCCGCTCCCGATCTCGACGAACACGTGGTGGTCACCAGCAGCCGCGGCTCACACGAGCCCCACATGCCCGAGTTCGTGATTGCGGCGTTGTTCTCGATGGCCTACAACATCCCTCAGCTCGTACAACAGCAGATCCATCACCAGTGGAAGGAAACCTTCCCCCGCCCGCTGCTCGATCAGACGCTGTGTGTTGTCGGGCTCGGCGCGATCGGACGCAGTGTCGCCCGACGGGCCAGGGCCCTGGGCATGCGGGTGGTCGGCGTCAGCCGGAGCGGCCGTCCCGTCGATGGGATCGAGCAGGTCGTTTCGACCAACGAACGTCGCTACGCCATCACCGACGCCGACGCCGTCGCGGTGTGTGTGCCGCTCACCGAGCACACCCGCGGGATGATCGGGCCCGTCGAGCTCGGCTCGATGAAACGAGGCGGATTCCTCGTCGATGTCTCCCGGGGCGGCGTGGTGTACCTCGACGCGGTGATCGCCGCCTTGGAGAGTGGACAGCTCGGCGGGGCGGCACTCGATGTCTTCCGAACAGAGCCGTTGCCCGCCCACCATCCGGCCTGGGATGTCGAGGGCCTTCTGGTGACACCGCATGTAGCCGGACTGAGCAACGACTACATGGTGCGGCTGGCACGCACGGTGGCCGAAAATCTGACCGCCTTCGAAACCGGACTCAACCCGCCGAACCTCGTCAGTCGCCGTCTCGGCTACTAGCAGACCAAGCCCGGTCGGTACGCGTCAGCACAAGTCAGGGCTGTTTCACCGGGATGAACGGTGATTCAACAAGCATGGGGTGATTTGGTTACACGGTTGTTGCGACCGTCGGTAACACTTTCGCTTCGGAGTTCATGACTCCACAACAGAGGCGCACGCCTCGCCGCTTGGCGGCGGCTGAGCGGATGTGGAGATACCGGCGGCGGGGTCTCCATGTCCGCTCATCGTGGTTCTTGACCCGGCCCGCATGTCGTTCTCAGTCGGGGAGGAAGCGCTCGAGCGACGTTCCCGCCGCGATGTGAACCGATTCGGCCATCAGCGATCGATCACCGGTAATCTCGATGAGTTCAAGACGCGTCATCAGCCGCCAGAGGGGCATGTGGAGGGCATCTGCCTGCTCGATGAAGCGCCTGGCGGCGGTCTCATCGGGACCGCCTCGAAGCTGGGCGATGTAACGATCGATGGGCCCGAGGTTCCCGACGCCAGCTCCCACGAGCAAGGCCGAGCCGGTGTGCGGGCTGAGGGCGAGCTCAACCTTGTCGACGAGGTCGCCGTCGCCGCTGGCGGCGAGGACCGGCGCCATCACCGCAACCGAGGCGAGCCCATGTGCGGCCGGAGCCGCAAGGAATCGGCGCGCCACGTTGACCGCCATCGACACGGCCCGCTGTTGCTGGCCGGCGGCGAACAGCGAAGCCACATGGGCCGACTGAAACAGCAGACTCGAGGCATCGTCGGGCGGCACGGCGTCGAGAATCGGAACCAATTCGGCATGAGTCCCCGCCAGCCAGAACGGGAAGAACTCCTGGGCGAGCCGGGTGGGGCCAGCGATGGTGATTCCGAACCGCTGACCATGCTCGAGCGCATTGTCCGCTTGGGCGGATGCCTCGTCCCAGTTGCCCGTCGTGAAGTGGTGCATCGAGCGGAACAAGCGTGAGTGCCAGGAGCGGATCGGATTGGCGAGTTGTTCGGCCAGCTGGGCAAACTCCTCGTTCAGGACGATCGCCTCATCGACGTAACCCAGCTCGTACTGGTCGAGAGCGGCGACCTGAAGCAACAGCAGGCGGTCCTCGTCGGAAGGACCGAGGGCAAGCGCAGCGTTTATGCGCCGCAACCTCTCGGCCGGGTGGGCTGTCACATCGTTTGCCATCCGCCAGGCAAACGCCACCGCCGCTTTCTGTTCCGGGGTCTCGGCCATTATCTCAGCGCGCTCAACCCAGGTGCGGGAGACCTCTTCACGGCCCAGCAGCGATGCCTGTCGAGTCAGATGCAAGGCGTGCTCGAAACGCTTTGCTGGTGTGAGCCGCTCCGGAGGGATCGAAGAGAGCTGAGCGAACCGTTCAGGGTCGCCGTCGATGAGTTCTGCATGGGGAAGCCCCACGGTCGCGGCGTCGAGAACACCGTCCCAGTCGCCCGATGACACGCACCTGCGTATGACATCGCTGCGCAGTTCTGCTGCCTCGCGCAGCGCTCCGGTTCGAGAAACCACGTCGGCGTGGGCGATGGCGTCGCCGGTGCTCAGGGGTTGGTCGGGTTCGATGCTCAGAGCGTTTCGGAACGCCGTCGCAGCTTCTCGATAGGAACCTTGACTGTGCAACAGGCGGGCGGAACGAAGCTGTGAGGATCGAACCTCGGCGGTGGGGACAGTGGGATGAGCCAACAGGTCGTGACGGGCCCGTCGGTGTGGGTCATCGGTCAGGTTCCGAGCCTTCATGTGCATCTGCCGCAGGCGAATTTTCCGGGTCTGGTTGATGAACTCATCCATCGCCAGCTGATGGGCGAAGGACAGGCGGTCGACACCTGCGGTCTCGACCATCAAGCCAGCGTCGAGCAGCTCTTCGACCACGTCGAGCAAATCGTCCGGCCCGAGGTCGCACATCTGCTGCAGATCGTTGAGCGAGACCACCCGACCGAGAACCGCGGCCGCGACCCCGACCGAGCGGGCGTCCCGGCTGAGGCGTTCCACCAGTTGGGAGAACACGTCGATGCTCTGACCGGTGCCGGAATCGGGCAAGCGGAGCGTCGTCGGATCCAGCTGGTCGATGATGGTGGTCACGATCTGATAGAGGCCGCCCGACCTCGTGAACAGTTCCTCGGAAATACTGCGCCGGACCGCCAACGAAGCGTGCGGGAACTTCATACCTACGAGCTCAACGACCTGATCGACCGTAAGCGGCTCGATCTCGGCCGTGGTCACCGATTCGTATTCCTTCAGCAACCGGAGGAGCCGGGTGTACTCGGGCCGATCGACATCGCTCCTTGCCGCCAGCAACAGCCGGAAGGAAAACGTCAGCGACGAGCGGGCGAGGAAGGTGATCAGGTCGATCGATGCCGAGTCCACATCATGGGCCCCGCTGATGACGAGGGTGACGGCGTCACCGCCGGCGAGCTCGGACAGTTCCTCGGTGACGGCGGCCCAGAGTACGGTCGGATCAGGAATCGACTGCTGGTCGATGTTCCTGGCGACGGCCCGCCTCAGGCCAGGCAGCATCTCGAGAAATGGTTCGTAGCTCTGCGTGATGCCTTCGCTGCAGCGGGCGAACAACACCACACCGGGCGCCCAGTCGGCAACCTCCAGAGCGTGAGAGATCAAACGAAGGGAGGCCGAGCCGGCAGGGGCGGACAACACCACGACGGCATCATCGGGAGCAAGCTGAGCGGCCAACTCGGCCGCAGCGCGGGCACGAACGGTGACTTCGCCCTGGGTCTGCAAGGCGGGCGGCAACACTGTTGGCCTGCTGGGATCGGTCCTGGCGTCAGCGTCATCAACCCGCCCGTCTGCGCTCTTGAAGGTGTGGGCGATCCGTCGCTCGAGGACCAGCAACTCATCCGACACGTCCTGGCCATACATCTGGCTGATTTCTCGCCTGGTCAGGGAGATCAGATCTTGGGCCAGCTCAGGGAACCCTCCGACGGCGTGAAGGAGCGCTACGTCGTGACAGAGGCTCTCCTCATACGGGACGGTCAGGACCCGTCGGTACAGCGACCGCAGGATGGGCCTCGCAAAGACCACCTGTCCCTTCGCCGCGGCCGAGATCAGGTCTCGCTGGGCCTGCTCGATCTCCCGCGCCGACGCCTCGATCGTGAGGCTGCGCTCGACGCCGGCATAGATCTCACCGACGTCGAGCAAGGGAGCGATCCGCTCCACATCACCGGCGGAAAGGAAAACATCCTCGCGTTCAGTCAGGCGATCGAGATACCAGGCGTCGACTTGGTCGACCGACACCGTCATCCGGTAGTGACCATCGATCATCTCGACGAAGTTGGCCCCGCAGCTCTGTCGCAATCTGGAGACGGTCATTCGAACCGCCGATTGCCACTGGGCCGGCAGGTTGTGCGGCCAGATTTCATCGGCCAGGCGATCGGTGGTCAGGCCGGCTGGGCCGGCGGCAACAAGGAGCGAAAGCAGCTGACGCTGCGCGGGTTGGAGGCGCCGAAATCCCAAATCCGGTACGCGAACGCCGACCTGACCGATCACCCTGATTTGTAGCGCCTCAGCCGGTAGCACCCCCAGAGTGTGCCGTATCGAGGACCGAAGTTGACAAGCGACCGCGGTAGCGAATCGATGGCGAACGCCAGATGTCGCCTGGCATCGTCCACCGTCCCATCGCCTCGTTTGACATCGAGGCCGGCGCACTGCCGCCACCGATCGTCCCGACCAGGACACGGGCCGCCTCAGCGAGCTGCTCGCCGTCGATCCTCGATCCTCGTCCCGCTCGCAACGTCGGAACCGGCGTCTGCATCAACGCCGCCTCCGCCGCCTGTCGCGTGGCTTCGAGGTCCACGATCAGCCGATCCTCGGCATCCCCCGAATTGAACGCGAAATAGATGAACGACGAACAGGTGTGGGTCACCCGGCGCTGTGACCAGCGCTGCGACGCAGCGGCACTCGCTCGTCGCACCATCCGGGCGGCCCGGTTGGGGTCGGCATCACCCACCCGAAACCGAATGAACGCAACGACTCCGGCGACGATGGCGTCGTCCCAGGCGTAGGCGTGCCGGCTGCCGATCAAGAACCGGGCCCAATCGACGGCATGGTCGGTGCGGACACCATCGGCCACCCGTCCGACAGCCAGCCATTGATAGGCGGTCTGAACCGCGGACAGGGGACGCGTGACGAAGCGGTCGCCATCAACTTCGACGATGCCCATTTGACGACCTTGGGGCGTGTCGATTTCGAGGGCGAGTCCGACGTGCCGCCACAGCTCGCCAGCGCTGTCACAGAGACTCTGAAGAAACCCCGGACGGGAACAGAACACAATGTCACCCTCCCGCACGTCGGACGGTTCGATCATGGGCAACAGGGCCAGTGTGTCGGGCAATTCAGCAGACGCGGTCACCGGCGAACACCGCCCGCCACGAATTCCACGGCTGAGTATCCGGCCCATTCGTAGGGATGTCGGTGGCTCCACAACGCCTGAACCGACCGCACCGCCGCCGCTGTCGACAGACCGGCATCGAGTCGGTCAACGACCTCCTGGCCAAACTGGGAACAGTGGCGATCCTCGACGTCCCAGGAGGTCACGACCGCGGCATCGGCACCGGCGGCGGCGACCAACGGCAGCAGTTCAGCGGTTCGACAACCAAAGAGCAGCAGGGTGGTGCCGCGCTCGAGTCGCATGCGTGCCACCCGCGCGGCGATGTCACGAAAATGGCCGTCGAGTCGAACCACCTGCGGCTTCCCGGTTGTCCGCTCCGGGTCGCGTTTGTGAACCGACCATTGAACGACCGGTTCCACACAGTGCACGAGCGACTGTCCTGAAGTTGCATCGCGCGCCGTGGTGATGGGCAGCCGGGACAGGCTGGCCGGAACCGTGAAGCGCACTTCACGCACCGAGTCGACCTCTGCCAGCAGCGGGTGCACGAGCAAGGTCCAGAGTTGATCCAGCAATCGCTCTGCGAGTTCGTAGCGGCCTCTGACCGCGAAACCATTGGTGGTAGTGGAAGTGAATCGATCGACCTGGCGCAGCTGGTGCATGCAGCGCACCGGTGCCCCGGCGAGTTCCACGACGCGACGGTCTGTCCGCCGGGGGAGTTCCCACTGCCAATTGAGGCCGCCGGGCAGCGGGGTTCCAAGTGTCGCTGACTGAGTGGTCACCGCATGATGCGGCGGCAAGATCGAGCTAGCATGATTGGAATTCTAGATCCTTCGACAACCATCGGAGCGGAAGATGCGCCCAATTGGTCAGCGTCGGGACTAGAGCATCTCGATGACCGTGGCGTTCGCGAGGCCGCCGCCCTCACACATCGCCTGCAAACCGAACCGTCCACCGGTGCGCTCGAGTTCGTGCACCATGGTGGTCATCAGGCGGGCACCCGAGGCTCCAAGAGGGTGACCGAGGGCGATCGCCCCGCCGTTTGGGTTGACCCGCTCCATGTCGGGTTGGTACTCCGCGGCCCACGCCAACACGACCGAGGCGAATGCTTCGTTCACCTCAAAGTGGTCGATGTCATCAATCCCGAGGCCAGCCTTGGTCAAGGCACTCTCGGTGGCCGGAATCGGTCCGGTTAGCATCGTGACCGGATCGACTCCGGCGAGTGCGAAAGTGTGGAATCGAGCCTTGGGAGGGAGACCGAGTGCGTCCGCTTTGCGTTCGCTCATGATCAGCACCGCAGACGCGCCGTCGGTGATCTGGCTGCTGTTGGCGGCGGTGACCTTGCCGTCTTCTTTGAAGGCCGGTTTCAGCGCCCGAACCTGGTCGATGGACGATCGGCGAATGCCTCCGTCGGTGGTCACGGTCTCACCGGTCACCATGACCTCACCGCTCTCCCGGTCGCGCAGCTTCTCGGCCACGGGAACGATTTCGGCGTCGAATCGGCCTTGGTCGCGAGCCCTTGCCGCTCGCTGCTGCGAGAGCAGGCCGTAGTCATCGAGGTCGTCGCGGGACAGGCCCCATTTGTCGGCCACCATCTCGGCGCTGATGCCCTGCGGCACGAGCCCACCGGCGTCGTGGTAGCGCTCCTTCATCGCTTCGGTGAAGGCGAAACCGGCCTCCTTCAACCGTTGGGTCGCGCCCATCGGCACCACGCTCATCAGCTCGACACCGGCCGCGATGGCCACGTCGTACGCGCCGGCGATTACACCCTGAGCGGCGAAGTGGGCCGACTGTTGCGATGAACCGCACTGGCGGTCGATGGTGGTTGCCGGCACGCTGTCGGGCCAGCCGGCGCTCAGCACGGCGTTGCGCCCGATGTTCAAACCCTGAGCTCCGACCTGCATCACACAACCCATGATCACGTCGTCGACGAGTGAGGGGTCCAGGTCGTTCCGCTCGGCCAGCGCGTTCAAGACCTCGGCGGCCAGGTCAGCGGGATGCCAGCCGGACAATTGCCCGTTCCGTTTCCCCAGGGGTGAACGGACCGCATCGACGATGACAGCATCGGTCATGGGGTCATGGTGACCCAGCCGGAATCGGCCGGCAAGTCTGGGTCATGGTCGGCAGCGGCCGATGAAGTTGGCAACCATGGTCTTGCCGCCGACGGTCAAAATGGACTCGGGGTGGAATTGAACACCTTCCACGTCCACGGACCGATGACGCATCCCCATGATCACGCCGTCGGCGGTGGTGGCAGTAACCTCCAGATCGTCGGGCAGGTCTTCGGCTCGCACGATCAGGCTGTGGTAGCGGGTGGTCCGAACCGGGGAGGGTAGGGATTCGAAGACCCCAACACCTTCGTGCTCGACCTCGGAGGTCTTGCCGTGCATCAGTTCGGGGGCACCCACCACGGTGCCCCCGTAGACCTCCCCGATCGACTGATGTCCCAGACACACCCCGAGCACCGGGACGGACCCGGCGAAAGCTTCGATGGCTCCCTTGCTCACTCCGGCATCTTCGGGCCGTCCCGGTCCAGGCGATACCAGCAAACCGTCGGGCGCCATGTCCACCAATTCGTCGACGCCGTAGTGGTCGTTGCGAACCACGACGGGCTCAGCTCCCAACTCGCCGAGGTACTGGACAAGGATGTAGACGAACGAGTCATAGTTGTCGATCACCAGGATCCGCGGAGCCATAGGGCTAGAACCTACCGCCCGCCCTTCGCCGACCCGTGCCGGTTTCGGGGCTACGATCGCAGCCGTGGCACGTCAGGATCCTTCCAAGAGCCGAATCACACCGAAAGGGACTCGGCCCTCCGAGCCCGTGAGCGAACGGTCGATCAAGCCGGAGCCTCGCGAGGTGCTCGGTCCATCGCCGATGTGGGTACCGGGCCTGATGATCGTCGGGTTGGTAGGCGGCGTGCTCGTCATTCTGACGAACTACCTGTTCACGATCGACGCCTTGGGTACGCCCAGCAACTGGTATCTCCTGGGCGGGCTGGCGATGATCCTGGCGGGCATCCTCGCCGCGACGCAGTACCGCTAGGCAAATTTCTTGCCCTTTTTCGGCGTCAAGAGTGGCGAAACGATCGTTGTCGATTAGCCTTCCCTACGCACAGTTCATCGCACACCTGCTTACACAAGCAGCCGTTAGCTTCCGGGTTGAAAACTCGCCTGAGCTGGTTCTTTAGCAGTGGAAAACCGGTGAGACGGCCCGTGGACCACAATCCACCGACTGTGGATAACTCGGTGCGTTGTAATAGTTCCGTAGCGTTCCCGTCACAAGCCCGTAACTCTTGGACGCTCTCTGCCCGCCTGCGTGCTACAGCACGTCGTCGAGGTTGGTGGTCAGGATCATCGGCTCGGTGCAGTGCCGCGGAGGCTCGGGAACCTGGTCGTTGGCCAGGGTGAGACGCAGTTCGGTGCCGCAGACATCACACCGGTAGTTCAACTTCACACGACGCAACATCCCCGGAGGGAGCGCGTCGGGGATCGGACGGGCAAAGGCGCCGATCGTGCGAATGCCGACCATGAAGATCACATAGGCGACCGCCACCGCGATGACGGTGCGAACCGCACCAAACCCGGCAAGCATCAACAGAACGACAGCACCAGCAGCAACGACCCGCACGATGATGCGACGTCGGGCCTGCACGGCCGCATCGTGAGAACTCGGTCCCCCTTCGACCGCCGACTCATCATCGTCTATGTACTCGGGGAAGTCGGTGGTGGGCTCAAAACTCTGGCCGGAATCCACCGGCTCAGCCTACCCGTCCTCGCCCGGAGGCTGAGTGTCGGGCGGCGGTGGTGCGAGTTCGAGACCGACCCGGATGCGAACCGTCGAACCGGTCACGAGCGCAGTATTGCCGGCCGGATCCTGAGACAGCACGACGCCAGCATCCGGCGAACCATTGGGTACATCGACGAACTCGACGAAGGGGGCGAAGCCGGCCTGTTCCAAGGCCGACTGAGCCGATCCCTGGTCGAGTCCGACCACGGGTGGCACGATGGCCTCGGGAGGCCCGGTTGAGACAACCAGCAGGATCACCCGGTCGATCGAGACGGGTACGCCGGCATCGGGATCGGTACGGATCACCATGCCTTCCTCAACGTCTTCGGAGGCCTCGTAGACCAGTGTCGGGTTGGGGAGGCCAGCGCGACCGAGTTCGTTCGACGCTTCCAGGACCGACATGTTCTTCACGTCCGGTACGTCGACCTGGTCCGGACCCGACGAAACGATCAGGTTGACACGCGAGCCTCTCTCCAGCTCCTGTCCGGGCTCGGGCTCGAGCCGGATCACGATGTTCTCGGGAATATCGAGGCTTGGCTCGACCGAGAAATCGACAACGAAGCCGTCTTCTTCCAGACGCCGGGTGGCCTCATCGAGGTTGAACCCTGACACGTCGTCGAGGGGGACCTTCAGCGTTGAACGGGCTACCTGTATCACCACGACGCTCCCCTCCTCCAGCAGCTCTCCAGACGCCGGTGATTGGTCGACGACGCTCCCTGGAGGCACACCTTCGGGGGCATCGACCGCCCTGGCCTCGAACTCGAACCCGAGGTCGGTGAGGGTCTTTTCGGCTTCGCCCTGAGATCGGTTCGTTACCGAGGGGACTTCGACCAGGTTGGGGCCGGCGACATCTTGATCTCCGAAGTTCACATAGATGTAGCCGGCGATTCCGGCCACCCCGAGAATCATGATCAGGAGGGCGAGGAGGAAGAGCCCGTTGCGCCGGGGTGGTTCCACGTACTCGGGAGCGCCGCTCATGGCGTGAGCCATGACCGCCGGAGCCACCGGGGCCGACTGATCGACCGCCAGCGAGGTGACCGAAGGAACAGAGGTCGTGGCGACCGATCCCGCCTCGGCTGGAGTCTGCAACACCGAGGGTCGGGGATTCACAACCGCATCGTCGCCCGCCCGCCGCAGTTCGGCTCGGAGATCTTCGGCGGATGCAAACCGTTCGTGGGGCTGCTTGGCCAACAGCTTGTCGACGATCGAACCCAGCTGGGTCGGAACCTTCGGGTTCACCGCGGCCGGAGTCGGCGCCTCGTCCTGCACGTGTTTGTACGCAATAGCGACCGGGGTGTCACCGTTGAACGGCGGTTGACCCGTGATCATCTCGAACAGCACCACGCCCAGGCTGTAGAGATCACTGCGGGGATCAACCTGCTTGCCCTGGGCCTGCTCCGGCGAGAAGTAGGTGGCGGTTCCCATCACCGATCCGGTCTGAGTGAGGTCGTCGCCGCCACCAAAGGCCCGGGCGATACCGAAGTCGGTGACCTTCACCTGGCCTCCGGGGGTGATGAGAATGTTGCCCGGCTTCACATCGCGATGGATCGTGCCGTTGCGGTGAGCGAACCCGAGGGCGGCTGCGGTATCGATCGCGATTTCGATGGCACGGTCGGGGTGCAATACGCCCTCGGACCGCAACACCTCGGCAAGGCTGCGGCCCTCGACATACTCCATCACGATGAAGTAGGTGCGGTCGTACTCACCCCAGTCGTACACGGCAACGATGCTGTGATGATTGAGGTTCGCAGCCGCCTGGGCCTCCCGCCGAAAACGCTCGACAAACAACGGCTCCGACGCGAACTGAGGGAACAGAACCTTGACCGCGACGGGTCGATCGAGCAACTGATCGTGAGCGAGGAATACATCCGCCATTCCACCTCGAGCCAGCCGCCGATGCAGCTCGTATCGCCCGTTGAGCACGGGTCGTTGTGCGGTCGAATCAGTCACAGCGTGCCAAGGGTAGTGAACGATCGGCCCAGTTCCAGGTCAACTCGACCTCCGCTGACGAATCGTCATGAGAGCCCGTACAGCTCGGTCAAAAGGTCTCTGGCGATAGGGACCGCCGTCCGGGACCCGCTCTGGCCGGGGCGGGTCGAATCAGCTTCAACATGCACCGCAAATGCGATGTCCGGAGCGAAGCCCGGTTCGCCAGCAAAGCCTATTACCCATGCATGAGCTCCGGCTGTGTCTTCACCCAGTTGGGCGGTGCCGGTCTTGGCGCCAACGTCGATCCCATCGATCTGAAGACCCCGGGCCGTTCCGTCCCGAACCGCGGTTCGCATAGCTGCCTGCAGAGCTAGCGCGACGTCTTGTTCAACCACGCGACCGGTCACCTCGGTTTCGATGGACTCGACGACGGACTGGTCCGGTCGCCGAATCTCGCTCACCACGTGCGGTGCGACCGCTCCGCCGACGTTGGCTACGGCCGCAGCAACCATCGCCATCTGCAGCGCCGACGCCGAGACGTTGTTCTGACCGAGCGCTGCCTGAGCGAGGACGGGACTATCGGCGTACACGCCGATCGGCCGGTCGCCTTCTGGAGCACGCAGCCGTTCGCCGAAATCGGTCGGGAAATCGCCGGCCACTGCCCCGGCGATGTCGAGCTCGGGCTCGGTATTGAAGCCAAACGCCTCCGCCGTTCTCACCATGTCGTCCGGACCGATGTACTCCGCAGCCAACAGCGCAAACCCGGTGTTGCACGATGCTGAGACCATGTCCTCAATCGTTCCCCCGCAGGCCCGACCGCCGCTGTTGCGGATAGGGCGGGTCGCCAGCGGAGCGAAGTATTCGACCGCTTCAGGGACGATGATGCTCCCACCATCAAATGTGTCAGTCTCGAGGGCGGCTGCGGCGGTGACGATCTTGAACGTCGAGCCGGGAAAGTAGTTGTCGGCGTAGGCGGCCGGACGGCGCGGATTCCCGGGGGCGGCGAGCAGCTCCTCGGACTCGGCGAGCGCCGCGCTGGAGTCGTGGTCGGCGAGCCGGTTGGGGTCGAACGAAGGCGAGCTGTAC
>JABDJU010000004.1 GCA_013003325.1 Acidimicrobiales bacterium | reverse complement strand
CCTCGTCGAAGTCGTAGCCACTGCTGATCTCGCCGGCGTTGACCACGATCCCGCTTATCTGGTCGTCGGCCACGATCCCACCAGAGGTCCCCGCGGTCTCGCCGCCGTCGCCGTGGGTCGCTGGTTGGGTCTCGCTGACGGTGTAGTTCCCGGGACGGAGGTCTTGGAACACGTAGGTGCCGTCAGCCTGTGTCGTGGTGGTGAGAGGGGTGATGACGCCGAGGTCATCGGTGCCCGTCAGAGTGATCGTCACCCCTTCGATCGGGTTACCGTTCTCGTCGACCACCGAACCGGCGATAGACGTGTCGGGGATCTCGGCGAAGTTGTAGCCGGTGCCGTCTTCGTTGGGGTTGAAGACGATTCCTGAGATGACGTCGTTGACGGCGGTGCTACCGCCTCGGTCGCCGGCGGTATCGATCCCATCGAGGTACCCGGCGGGCTGGGCCTCTGTGAGTACGTACGTGCCGGGCGCAAATCCGGAGAAGGTGTAGGTGCCGTCTGCGGCGGTCGTGGCGTTGAAGGTCAGCCCGGTCGTTTCGTTCTCGAGGGTCAGGTCGACGTTGGCGATCCCGGTTTCGGTGCCATCCTGAACACCGTTGTTGTTGGTGTCTTCGAAGACCGTGCCGGTCAACTGACTGTCGGGGATCTCGCCGAACAGGTTGTCGGAACTGCTCTCGAGGGGATCGAGTACCACCTCGATTGTGTCGTTGGCAACGACCGTGTTGCCGGGGCCGGCGGTGTCAATCCCATCGAGGTAGTCGGTCGGTTGGGTCTCGGTCACGGTGTAGGTGCCGGCCGGGACGTCGGCGAAGCTGTAGGTTCCGTCGGCTGCGGTGGCGGTGGTCAGGTTGACCGCCGACCCACCGAGGTCGGTTCCGGTGAGGGTGACGCTCGTGTTCTCGATGCCGATCTCGCTGGCTCCGGGTTCGAAGACGCCGTTGTTGTTGTAGTCCTCGAACACCCGTCCAGAGACCGTGCCCCGATCGGGCACGAGTCCGAAATCGGCGTCAGCGACGTCGCCGGCGGCGAGATCCGCATCAGGGATCGTGGCTTGCCCGTCGGCCCCGCCATCGCGGTCAAACCCCACGGAGTAGTTGGCCGGCGGTATCACCCGCACGGTCCAGTCGTAGGGAAGGAGTTCGGTGAAGAGATAGTTGCCGCTGGCGTCTGTCGTCGTCGTCTCGATCACCTCGCCGAGACCATCGACAAGCTCGACCGGCACGCCGGCCATCACCGGCTCGCCAGCGTCCTGCACACCGTCATTGTCGATGTCGGCCCACACCGTGTCGCCCAGAGTCCGGCTTCCGACACAGACGGTGAAGTTGTTGACGGCCACGGCGTGACTGTCGGACACGCCAGGTGAGTTCGGTGGGATCGGCGGGTTCAGGATCGGAGCGCCATCCACCGCATCAGCGATCGCATCGTTGGGGCCGTTTGAGTAGTCGAACTGGATTTCGGTGATTGGCTCGTCGGCGGTGATCGTGATGCGACCCTCGGCGTCGGCGGGGCCCCACCCGCCGGTGTTGTTCGAATTCGGGAACGGCGAGTTGTAGCCGCCGAACCGATTGCCATAAAAGGTGTTGCCCACCTGAAGCACGTCGGCGCCGGGGGTCACCTGGTAGTTGACGGTGTTCGGCCCCCGCACCGTGTTCACGGTGATCTCATCTTCGAACGACGGCTCGGGTCGCCCGGAACGGCGCCAACCGTGCCAGTCGATGTCGGAGACCTGAAGGTTGACCAGGGCCACCGGCTTGGTGAATGAGAATCTCCAACTGACCACCTCGTCGGAGGTGAGCGATGTGTTCACGAGTGTGAGGTAGTTCGCCCCGTAGATTCCGTCGGTTTGGGTCTTGGCGGTATTGCCGAAGGCTGCGTCCAACGGCGAGTCCTGGTCGGCATTGCGGTTGTTCAGGTCGGTGTAGCTGACGACGAAATCGATATCGGCCGTGAGCGGATACGTGTTGCTCGCGCCGGACACGCTGTTGGCGGCGTTGTTGAACCAGTCGAAGCCGCTGCCGCTCGAGCCCCACTGGATCGGCACCGGCGTGGTCCCCGGCACACACGATTGGGCTGCGGCGGGTCGGATTTCGGCCAGCAGCGGGATCCCGGTCACGGTCGCGACGGTCAGCACAAAGGCCGCGCCAAGTGCCTTGAGTCGCTGTGCGATGCCGAGATCGCCCTTGCTTGCCACGAGATTGCTCCTTCGAGGTGCCGAGAAGTACGGCGAGAGGTCCCTTGAAGAATCGGCATATACTGTGCGCGGTTTAGCAACACCTTTCGTGTTGCTTCACCATCCACGTAGGCAAATCTTCCCGAGCGACCATGTCTTACTGGAGAACTCTCTCCAACTAGCCTCGCGGCATGGCGAGGAAGGTCAAGTACTCGGACACGAAGATCTTGAACGCCGCCGCCCAAGTTGTCGCCGCTTCAGGAGTCGACGGAGCGTCGGTTTCCCAGGTGGCGAAGCGGGTCGGCGCCCCCAGCGGTTCGGTCTACCACCGGTACCCGAGCCGAAAGCACCTGCTCGGTGCGCTGTGGGTGCGAACGCTGACCAGCTTCTACGACGGTCTCGATGAGGCCACCCGTGACCCCGGCGCCGATCACCTTCCGCAGCGCTGCGTGGATGCTGTCTTCGACTGGACCATTGGGGATCCGTTGGCCGCGACACTGCTGGAGAAGTTCCGCACCGAAGACCTCATCGAGAACGACTGGCCCGCCGAGGTTCGGGTATCGATCGCATCGCAAAACCAACGGCTGGCCGACCTGACGAACCGGGTGGCCGAGGCTCGTACCATCAACCCACTCGATGCGATTTTGGGAGTTCTGGACATCCCGGTTGCGGCGGCCCGCCGAGCGCACGACTTCGACAACGACGTCGTCACCGGAGCGCTCAGAGATCGCGCCGTACAGCTGGCTCGTCAGCTGTTGAACTGAGTCGAGCTACATGTTGAAGAGATCGTCGAACCCTCCGGCCGAACTCTGCTTCGGGGATTCTTCGACGTAGTTGCCGTAGCCGGTCTGTTCGAGTTCGAAAGCCAGTTCCGGGCCACCGGTCTTCACGATCCGACCCTGAGCGAGGACGTGGACCCGGTCGGCTTGAAGCTCGTGCAGAACGCGAGGGAAGTGGGTGATGAGCAACACGCCGAGCCCATCATTGGTGAGCTGCTCGACCCGTCGGGCCACGGTGCGGAGTCCGTCGACGTCGAGGCCGCTATCGAGCTCGTCGACGAGTGCGATCTTGGGCCCCAGAACCGACATCTGAAGTGTCTCCGAACGCTTCTTCTCACCGCCGCTGAGATCGACGTTCAGGGAGCGTTCGAGCAACGCGGCGTCAAAGCCGATGGCCGACGCTTCTCGGACGAGGGTGTCACCGAGTGCGGAGGCCGAAGACCCTGCGCTCTGGAGGGCAGCGGTGATCATGTCGTGCATGCTGACCCCGGGGACCTCGGTCGGAGCTTGCATGGCGTAGAACAGTCCAGCTTGTGCTCGCTGGTAGGTGTCCATCGTCAACAGGTCGACTCCGTCGAGTGTGACACGGCCGCCGGTTACCTCATATCCAGCACGGCCCATCACGGCGTTGGAGAGCGTGCTCTTTCCCGCACCGTTGGGCCCCATCACCGCATGCACCTCACCGGCTTTGACCGATAGGTTGACCCCGCTGAGGATCTCCTTGCCGGCTACGTTCACAGACAGGTTCTCGATGGTCAACCCGCTCATGGCTGTCGCTCCTCGGTCATGGTCACGGTCACGATCCCGTCGACAACGGACGCTGCGTAGACCGGCACGGCCTTGGTGGCGGGCAGAC
This sequence comes from Acidimicrobiales bacterium, assembly GCA_013003325.1. Taxonomy (GTDB): domain Bacteria; phylum Actinomycetota; class Acidimicrobiia; order Acidimicrobiales; family SZUA-35; genus JABDIY01. The sequence goes on along the minus strand of JABDJU010000004.1, from coordinate 4,849 downwards.
AAGTGGGCTCGCCGGTCTTGAGATCGAATGTGGACCCGTGCTTCCAGCACTCGATGGTGCCCTCATCGTCGTCGAGCTCGCCCTCGGCCAGGGAGTAGTCAGCGTGGCTGCATCGATCCCCGATCACATAGAGCTCGTCGTCCATCCGCACCACGGCGAGCCGGTGACCGTCGATGTCGACCCGAACCGCCGAGTCGACCGCCAGTTCGTCGAAGGGCATCAGTTTCACCTCGCTGGTCATCGGCGGGCCAGCCTCTCGTCGAGCTTGGCGGCGATGAGGCTTCGTGCCATCTGAGCAGCCGCCGGCACCGCGACCCGTTTGAGCGCCTCTTCGAAGAAGCCGGCCACGATGAGACGATCGGCCACCGTCGGCGCCACGCCTCGGGAGTGAAGGTAGAACCGTTGGTCGGGATCCACGGGGCTGACCGTGCTCGCATGGCTGCAGCGGACATCGTTGTTCTCGATCTCGAGGTTGGGGACGCTCCAGGCCCAGGCGTCGTCTCCCAGCTTGATGTTGCGGTTGGTCTGAAAGGCGTTGCTCCCGGCTCCCTCGGGATGAATGTGGATCATGCCGGTGTACACCGAGCCGGCCGAATCGTCGACGGTTCCCTTGAAGAGGAGGTCGCTCAGGGTGTCGGGGGCGATGTGTTGCTGGAAGGTCCGATAGTCGAGGATCTGGTCCCCGTCGGCGAAATAGGCACCGACGAGTTCGCCCTTGGCGCCGCGCCCGGCGAGGTCGGAATCGGTTCGCAGCCGTGCATATTTGCCGCCGAAGGCGATCAACGAACTGTTGAGTGTGGCGTGGTCGCCGACGGTGCTCACGACCCGCCCGATCTGCCAGGTTTGGTGGTCGAGGTCTTGGACGACCGCATGGTTGACCGTGGCCTCGCGTTCGACGTGGAACTGGGTCATCGGGACTATGAGTCCGTCGCCATCGGAGCTCTGGTATTCGAAGATCGTGACCTCCGAGCCGGGCCCGGCGTGGACCTTCACCGACGTGAAGCCCGCGACCCCGCGGTTGAGATGACTCCGGATCACGATCGGGTCGGTGATCGCGACATTGTCGGCCACCTTGACGAGAACGCCGTCGGGGGCGAACCCAGCATGCAGGTGGTCGAAGAGGTGGGACCCATCGGCAGGCTCGTATCTCTTGATCGGAACAGCCTCGACCTGTAGGCCCTTCGCTTCCCAGCCGTCGGCGACCTGCACCGACACCACAAACCCGTCGGCCACGGTGACCGTGGCCGCAGCACTGAGGCCATCGAGAGCCTCCGCCAAGTGGTCCGGGGTGGCCAGCTCTGCCGATGGCGGCTCGGTCACAATGTCCAGCGCGTCGAGATCGAGGTCGGCTATCGGCGAGTATCGCCATACCTCGCTGGTGGTGTCGGGCAGCCCGGCTGAGGCTGCTCGTTCGACGGCATCCCGTCGCTGCTGGTCCTCGCCCAGCTCGGCCGCCCGGTCCGGGCTGAACAGAAGTGTCACGCCCCCAAATCTACCGTTTCACAGGTGTGCTCTGACCGATCGGGCTGCCGACCGTTGCGTTAGTCTCCGGTGGCGATTTCGGCATCGGGTGTCGTCGACCACCCCGACCACGACCCGACGTAGAGACGCTTGGTTCCGAGTCCGGCGGCCTCGGCGGCCAGCACGTTCACACAGGCGGTGACGCCCGAACCGCAGTAGATCACCGCATCACCGTCACCCACCCCCACGTCGGCGAACCTCGAGCCCGCTCCGGCAGCGTCGAACGTGCCCCCGGAGAGGTGCTCGGTAAAGGGAAGGCTGACCGCGCCCGGAATGTGTCCGGCGATCCTATCGAGGGGTTCGACCTCGCCGCGGTAGCGCTCGGCCGCCCTGGAATCGATGACCGGCGTTCCCACCTCGAGAGCGGCGATCACGTCGTCTCGGTCGGCGATGAGGTGGTCGGGCCACGGCACGACCGGCCGATCGACCGGTTCGACGTTGACCTCGCCAGAAACGAGTTCGCCGGACCATGCGTCCCGCCCTCCGTCGAGTACTGCGGCCGGTGTCCCGGTCGCCCGCAGCATCCAGACCATGCGAGCTGCGAACGCGCCGGCGGAGTCGTCGTAGGCGACGACCGGCGTGTCGAGACCGATCCCCAACAACCCCATCGTGGCGGCGAAGATCACGGGGTCGTGCAGAGGGTGGCGCCCGACCCGATCTCCCGGTGGTGCAGCCAGGTCGCTGTTCAGGTCGACAAACCGGGCCCCGGGAATATGGCCAGCCTCGAATTCGGCTCGAGCCTGTTCTGCGTCGGGACGCATTCTCACGTCGCAGATCACGACCTCCCGCGCGTTGTCCTGCAACCACTGAACCGACACGAACGGGGGAAGCTGCGCGACCATGAGCCGACCGTACTTGACCGGGCCGAGCCCGGCCCCGACGGTTCGGCTCACCGCCCGCATCGCCGGTACCGTGACGCCATGAAGCTTTCGATGTTCATCACGTATTCCGCCGACTTCAAGGCCGACGTGAAGAAAGTCCAAGACCTGGAACGGGCGGGGTTGGACCTCGTGTGGGTCGCCGAGGCCTACAGCTTCGACTCGGTCAGCCAGATGGGCTACCTAGCGGCCAAGACCGATTCGATCGAGATCGGCGCCGGCATCTTGAACGTGTACAGCCGGACGGCGGCTTGCATCGGGCAGACCGCAGCCGGTCTCGACTTTGTGTCCGACGGTCGCTTCGTTCTGGGCCTGGGGGCGTCGGGCCCGCAGGTGATCGAAGGCTTCCACGGCGTTCCTTACGAGAAGCCGATGCCTCGCATCCGCGACTACATCGAAGTCACCCGGATGACCCTTCGGAGGCAGAAGCTCGAGTACGAGGGCAAAGCGGTCAACGTTCCTCTGCCGCAGGGGCAGGGAACCGGCCTCGGCATCCCACTCAAGCTCATCAACCACCCGATTCGATCCGCGGTGCCGATCTTCTGGGCCAGCCTGATGGGACTGAGCGTGAAGAACACCGCCCGCCACGCCGACGGTTGGCTTCCGACCCTGTTCGATCCCACCAAGTACCGCGACGTGTGGGGTGACGACATCGACGCCGGACTCGCCGATCGAGATGCTTCGCTGGGCCCGCTGCAGATCTCGGCCGGAGGCATGGTGGGGATCGACAGTGGGTTGACCGGTGAAGCCAAAGCAGCGGTGCTCGACCATGCCCGGCCCCACGTTGCGCTGTATGTCGGTGGCATGGGCGCCCGCGACAAGAACTTCTACAACACGGTTTTCCAACGGTACGGATACGAGGCGGAGGCCGCCCAGATCCAGGACCTCTACCTCGACGGCAACAAAGACGAGGCCGCGGCGGCGATCCCGGCCGAGTTCCTGGAGAACTCGAATCTTGTCGGTCCGGACGGTTATGTGAAGGAACAGCTGGAACGGTTCAAAGAAGCCGGCGTGACCCACCTCCAGATACAGCCGATAGGTGACCCGCTCCAAACCGTGGAGAAGCTGAAGAACCTGATCTGATCCTCAGAGTTGGCCGGCGAGGTCCCGAACCGCAGCGCCGGCTCCCCCGCTCACCGGTTCGCCGTGGCCGAAGTACACGGTGTCGAACTCGAGCTGGGCCAGCTTCTTGATGCTCTCGCCAGCGGTCTCCATGTCTGGGGTGAAGCTGGGGTTTGCCCCCGTCACTCCCCCGTCGGCGCCGTTCATAGCGTCGCCGGCAACGAGGGTGGTGGTCAGCGAATCGAGCAGACAGATATGACCTTCGGTGTGGCCGGGCGTGTGGATGACCTGCATTCCCATGATTTCGTCACCGTCTCCCACGCCAACGATGTCGTCGGCCGAGATCCGTTCGAGGTCGAGCACACCTGCATACGACGTGGCGTTGACCGCAGCGTCTTGCACCGCTCCGATGCTGCCGACGTGGTCGGGGTGATGATGGGTGAGGGCTAGGTGTTTCACGTCGTTGAAGGTGAATCCGAGATCCGAGATCGTCTGTCCTATCGCGTCGAGCGAACCGGGACGACCGGTGTCGACCACGGCGAGTTCGTTGTTCCGGGCCAGGACATAGGCCGACACAGAGCCCAGGACCACACGGGACCAGGAGCCCTCAGAATCACTCTCGGTTGGCGCCGTGCCCGACCCACTCTCCGAGCTTTGCTCGCCGCAGGCGACCCCGATCGGACCGAGGATCGCCAACGCCGCCGTCCCCCGGCCGAAGTAGCCGAGAAACGCCCGACGATGCAGGCGTCGCCGTGACCGGCCAATTGGGATCACGACAGCACTATCGAGCCTCGAGGTCGGGCCTCCGTGATTGCCGCACATACCGTCCCTAGGCGATGCCGGCTTCGAGGCCGACCCTGATCATCTGATCGAGGCTCTCCTGCCGATCCTCGACGCTCATCTTCTCTCCGGTGATGATCTGATCGCTCACTGTCGCCACGGTGAGCGCCTTCTTGCCTCGCTCGATGGCAAGGCCGTACAGCGCGGCCGCTTCCATCTCGACGGCCAGGAAGCCGGCCTTGGCGAGGGTCTCGAACTCGGCCATGCCCCTCGGGTGGTAGAAGAAGTCGCTGGTGAAGATCCGTCCGACGGTAGGTTCGATTCCGGCGGCCTCGGCGGCTTCAACCGCGGCTCGCAAGAGTCCGAAGTCGGGGGTAGCGGCGAAGTCGTAACCGCCGGCCCGCACCCGGTTCACATTGCTGTCGGTGCCCGCTCCGCTGGCGATGATCAACGTGCGCAGGGGCAAGTCGGGCTGGATCGCGCCACACGAGCCGACCCGGATGATCGACTCCACGTCGAAACTGTCGAACAACTCCGAGGCGTAGATCTGAATCGAGGGCACGCCCATGCCCGAGCCCTGGACGCTGACCGGATGGCCCTTGTAGGTC
>JABDJU010000372.1 GCA_013003325.1 Acidimicrobiales bacterium | reverse complement strand
AAGCCGACGTTCGCCACGCCGCGCGGGAGGCGAGCGCAGGCAGTTATCTCTGCCCAGCGAGCCTGCGGTTGAAGACCTTCGACTTGACGTAGTCCTTGTTCATGAAGGCGATGAAGTCCTGGCTGATGGCCTTGGGGCAGGCTTCGGTGCACTCGCCGTGGTTGGTGCACGATCCGAAGAAGTCCTCCATCGTTTCGACCATGGCCTCGGTGCGGCGGTAACGCTCGGGTTGACCTTGGGGCAGGCTGTTGAGGTGCCACAGCTTGGCGGCAGTGAAGAGCTGGGCGGCGCTGTTGGGGCAGGCGGCCACGCAGGCGCCACAACCGATGCAGGCGGCGGCGTCCATGGCGGAGTCGGCCACCTCCTTGGGTACCAGGATTTCGTTGGCGTCGCGGGCGTTGCCCGTGGACACGCTGATGTAGCCGCCGGCTTCGATGATCCGATCCAGTGCCGATCGGTCGACAACGAGATCGCGAACCACCGGAAACGCGGCAGCTCGCCACGGCTCGATTTCGATCATGTCGCCGTCGTTGAACTTGCGCATGTGCAGCTGGCACACGGCGGTCGCTTTTTCTTGGCCGTGGGCCTGCCCGTTCACCATCATGCCGCACGTTCCGCAGATGCCTTCGCGGCAGTCGTGGGGGAACTCGATCGGGATCTGATCGTTCTCGATCAGTTTCTCGTTCACCATGTCGAGCATTTCGAGGAAGCTGGCATCGGTGGGCACGTTGGGTGCGTCGTACTCGGCGAATCCGCCGATGGCGTCGGGGCCGGCCTGGCGCCAGACACGCAGTTTGAGGTTCAGGGTTTCGCTCATCTGGGCTGTACCTACTTGTAGCTTCGGGTGGAGGGGATCACGTACTCGAAGGTGAGCTCTTCGGCGTGTTTGGTTTGCGGTGTGTCGGCATCGTGCCATTCCCACGCGCTCACGTGTTGGAAGTTCTCGTCGTCTCGTTTGGCTTCGCCGTCGGGCAGGACGTGCTCCTCGCGGAAGTGGCCACCGCAACTCTCTTCTCGATCGAGGGCGTCGCGGGCCATCAGCTCGGCCAGCTCGAAGAAGTCGGCGATCCGGCCCGCTTTTTCGACGCTCTGATTCAGCGTGTCGGAGGTGCCCAAGACCTTCAGGTCTTTGTAGAACTCGTCGCGCAGGGCCCGGATTTCGCCGATCGCCTTCTCGAGACCGGCAGCGTTGCGGGCCATGCCGATGTAGTCCCACACGAGCTTGCCGAGCTCGCGGTGGAAGTAGTCGGGCGACTTGGTGCCCTTGATGTCGAGGAAGCCCTGGATCCGGTCGCGTACCTCGGCTTCGACGACCTTGAAAGCTTCGTCGCTGGTAGGCACCGGGTCGGTGTTGAGTTTGTCGGCCAGGTAGTCGCCGATCGTGTAGGGGATCACGAAGTAGCCGTCGGCCAGTCCCTGCATGAGCGCTGATGCTCCCAACCGGTTGGCACCGTGATCGGAGAAGTTGGCCTCACCGGTTGCATAGAGCCCAGGGATGGTGGTCATCAGGTTGTAGTCGACCCACAGTCCGCCCATCGTGTAATGGGTGGCGGGGTAGATGCGCATCGGCGTGGTGTAGGGGTCTTCGCCGGTGATGCGTTCGTACATCTCGAACAGGTTCCCGTACTTGGCCTTGATCGTGTCGGCACCGTCCCGTTCGATGGCGTGTTTGAAGTCGAGGTACACGCCGTTCTTCAGGGGTCCGACCCCGTAGCCGGCGTCGACCACGTCCTTGGCGTTGCGGGACGCCACATCGCGGGGCACCAGGTTTCCGAAGGCCGGATACTTCTCTTCGAGGTAGTAGTTCCGCTCCTCTTCTGGGATGTCGCGGGCCGCTCTGGTCTCGTCGCGGTCGCGGGGCACCCAGATGCGGCCGTCGTTGCGGAGCGACTCCGACATGAGCGTGAGCTTGCTCTGGAACTCGTCGGATGCCGGGATGCACGTGGGGTGGATCTGGGTCATGTTGGGGTTGGCGAAATAGGCACCCTTGCGATGAGCTCGCCACGCCGCGGTGACATTGCAGGACATGGCGTTGGTCGACAGGTAGAACACGTTGCCGTACCCGCCGGTGGCTAACACGACGGCGTGGGCCGAGTGGCTGGTTATGTCGCCCGTCGTGAGGTTGCGGCACACGATGCCGACGGCCTCGCCGTCCTTCATTACCAGATCGAGCATTTCTTCCCTGGTGTGCAGCTTGACTTTGCCGGCATTCACCTGGCGCATCAGCGCCTGGTAGGCGCCGAGCAACAGCTGCTGTCCGGTCTGGCCTCGGGCGTAGAACGTGCGGCTCACCTGGGCGCCGCCGAAGGAACGGTTGTCCAGCAGTCCCCGTACTCGCGGGCGAAGGGCACGCCCTGGGCCGCGCACTGATCGATGATGTCGACGCTCACCTGGGCCAGGCGGTACACGTTGGACTCTCGGCTGCGAAAGTCGCCGCCTTTGACCGTGTCATAGAACAGCCGGTAGATGCTGTCGCCGTCGTTCTGATAGTTCTTGGCGGCGTTGATGCCACCTTGGGCCGAGATGCTGTGGCCGCGGCGCGGCGTGTCGTGGAAGGTGAAGACTTCCACCTCGTAGCCCAGCTCGCCCATGGTGGCCGCCGCCGAGGCGCCGGCCAGTCCGGTGCCGACCACGATCACTTTGAACTTGCGCTTGTTGGCCGGATTCACAAGCTTCATCTTGAACTTGTGGTTGTCCCAGCGTTCTTCGATCGGACCCTCAGGGGTCTTCGAGTCGGGCAGCGGCATGAGGTGGCTCCTACTTTCTTTGGCGCAAATGAGCTAGCAGTCGGTGGCTTCGACCGACTGACCGACGCAGCTGGCATCGGCATCGACCAGGCCGGTGACCACGGCCAGCGGGAAGCTGAGGTTGCCGACCAGGACGACGGCGGCGATCCCGTATTGCAGGCCCTGGCGGATCAGTGCGTAGCGGGGGTTGTTCAGACCCAGTGTCTGGAACATGCTGCGGACGCCGTGAAAAAGATGCACGGCGAGGGCGACCGTGGCGACGGCGTAGATGAGTGCCACCAGCGGATTGGAAAGAGAGTCGACCACGTTGGCCTGCACGTGGCCCCGCTCCCAGTCGCTGCTGAGCAGGCCCCATGTGAGGTCGGCGAGGTGGAAGATGAGGTAGAGCAGGATGACCGTGCCGGTGTACCGGGTGGTGCGGCTGGCCCAGTTGGCAGCCTGCCAGTCGCGCTTGGATTCATACGCTCGGTTGGCCTTCTGGTTGAGATAGGTGAGTGAGTAGGCGGCGTGGATGTGGAGCCCGAACGCTGCGATGAGGCCGAATCGCAGGAGCCAGAGGAACCAGGTGCGGGGGAACAGCGGTACCAGTAGCTCCCGCAGGTACTCCGCATACACATCGAGGTCGTACTCCCACACGCCGTTCTCGGCCACCGGTCCGATGTAGATCTTGAGGTTGCCGAACATGTGGCCGAGCACGAAACCGATCAACACGACCCCGGTGACCGCCATCACCCACTTCTTACCGACGGCGGTCTGGGAGAGGTTCAGCGGGACCGGAAGTTCACGCGTGGGCGTGCGGATTTTCTGCGGCCCCGACGGGCGAGCGGTGGTTGGTGCGGCCACGTGTTTCTCCAGGATGCACGACGCGTTGGCGTCGCTGTTCAGGCAAGGTTTCCACATCTGAACGTAGCGCCCGAAACCGGCCGAAACGATTTTCGTCGCCCGTTGTCACACCAACCTCTGGTCGCCTGGGTGCCACCGTCTACGAGCAGGGAGATGTGTGATTCCCCACCATTACCCCTACCTGGATCGCTGGGTTTCTACGCCCGACGCCGGTCTTTCCGCCACACCGCCTTGAGACCGGACCACGTGTCGGAGATGGCACACACCTTCACATCGACGAGGTCGGTCTCGAGGATGCAGGACCGCACGACATCTCCGGTGAGGTCAGTCGTGACTCCGGAGCTTCGTTTGGGCCAAGCAAACCAGGCCATACGGTCGGGGTGGATGATGTAGGGAATCTTGGTCAAGCGGTTCCGCAGGACCCGCTCCGAGGTTTGAAACGCCAGCACCACCTCGGGGGCTCGCGAGAGGCGACCGACCAGTGAAACCGATTCGGGCAATGGATCGAGCAGCGATCGCAGCTCTGCCGGTTCGCTGAGAACGACGACACGATCACCGGGTTTGATTCCGAGCTTCTTGGCCAGCGGTGTCGCTGAATACCCCGCCGGCATGTCAGGATCTGACCCGATCGCTGGCGGTGTCTTCGGCCGGCGGGATCACCACGCTCTGATAGCGGTTCGACGCCACGACGTCGGGGTGGTCATCGTCACCTTCGCATTGGAGTTCGATCGTGACCGCGAGCAGATCGTGAACCGCCGGCACGATGAATCTGAAGGTGCCCACCAGCTCGACCGAGTCGCTGCTCAGGTCGCCCCGCCACGTGGTCCGGGTTTGCCATGCGCCGACCGTGGCGGTGGCGGTGACCTTGGCGCTGGGGAGCACCCGGTGAAGGTCGTTGATGGCGTGCACCGCCATCTCTATCACCCGGCCCGGGGTCACGATCGAGGGCAGCGGGTCGGCGGCAACCACCACCGCTCGGCACGCATCGGTGACCGCCCGGTAGGCGGGCTTGGGGCTGCGGTCGGTCTGCAACAGCCCAAAGCCTCCCTCGGCTTCGGCATCGACGAGTGCGGTGAGGCAGAAACCCTGGGCCGGCTGGTACTTGAGCCGTCTGATGGTCTCGATCTGGGAGCGGAGCAGGTCGGCCTGGTAGGAGCGGGTGGCGCGGGCCCAGCTGGCACCGTCGGCGTAGGCGCTACGGGGCAGGTACCGCTCGAAGGCGGCCTCTTCGGCTGTTGCGTGCGAAGGCGCGGTGCCCGGCCAATCTCGGATCCGCATTGACTGGGAGCCGAACCCGCCCAGGAATCGGCCGAGTCGGGGCCACCGCCGCAACAGTCCGGCCAGATCTTCGTGGCGGCCGGTGTGCCAGCCGAGCCACAGATGCGGATCCGACGCCGTGGAGCCGGTGAGGCCTGGCACGGTGCCTGACCGCATGATCACCGATCGGGATGGATCCGACGCCCGCAACTCGCGCCGGAGCGTGGGCCCGAGAATGCTGCGATTCCACGACGGCAGCAGGTGTCGTCCGAACCGTGCCGCCACCGAACCGAGCGGATCGCCGTAGTTGACCGGACCCGGCATGATCGATCCGTTCGGCTCCTCGTGGGTACACCACAACGCCACCGACGGATGACCGCCGAGCAGGTCGACCGCCTCGCGGGCCACCATTCGAGCCCGGCGCCTGGTGCTGGTGCTGTAGGTGCCGACCAGGGGTAGGTCTTGCCACAGGAGCATTCCCAGCTCGTCGGCCCGAGCATAGAGCTCAGGACGGGCCACGTGGCCGTGCACGCGGATCAGATCGAGACCGGCCTCCTTGGCCGCATTCACGTCGTCGGCGATCAGCGACGCCGGCTCGCTGGCCAACGTGGCCGACTGGGGGCCGAGGGCGACGCCTTTCACGAACGCCCGAACCCCGTTCACCGTCCAGGCGAAGTCTTTCACCGCCACGCTGCGCAGCCCGGTGCGCCAGAAACGCCGGTCGCTCACCTCGTTCTGATCGGTCCTGACGGTGACGGCCATGTCGTAGAGCGGCTGCTCGCCCAACGACCACGGCCACCACAGCTCCGGCTGGTCGATCGTGACCGACCACTCGAGGCGGTTCTCACCCTTGGACACGGTGTGAAGTTCGGTTTCGCTTCCCGAGGTATGTCCCTGGGGGCCGAGCACGCTGGTGTCGATCCGTACGTCGCCGGCCTCGAGTGCGTCGAGCACGGTTCGGATCTTCACCGTCGCCGAAGTTTGGTCTGCGTCGACACAGAGCAGGCGGCTGTGGCGGATCGCCACCGGCCCCGTGGTCTGGGTGTGTACCGGGCGCCAGATTCCTCCCGGTGAGGTAGGTGGTGCCAGCGGGCCGCTCTGCAGGGAGCCGGTCAGCGACTGCTTGGGCCCTTCGCCCGGTGGTGGACAGGCCACGTCGATCGCCAAGAGATGATCATCACGAGCCCGGAAGGCCTCGGTCACTTCGAATCGGTGGGTCACGAAGTAGCCGCCGGTCGAACCGAGGAAGTGGCCGTCGAGCCAGACGTCGCCCTCGGCGAGCACACCCTCCAACACCAGCCACTCCCGCTCGCCATCGGCCGGTTTCGGGGCGTTGAACCGGCGGCGGTGCAGTAACGCATCGCGGTTCAGGGCGAAAGTCGGGTGGGTCGACCAGTGGCCCGGCACCTCCACCTCGGCCCACCGGGTGTCGTCGAGTTCGGGGTCGGCCCCCCGTTTCTGAAGGTCGGCATCGAGCCGGGCCACCCGCCACCGCCCCGAAAGATCCATGGCTCCACGCTACCCGAGGGGCGCACCTCGCTCGGCAACGTCGGCGTTCAGATCAGCTTCTGCTTGCCGCTGAGGAAGTCTTGGAAGATGTAGGTGCCGAGATCCCACGGGTCGGTCTGGAACACCTTTCCCTTGTTGATCTTGGCCATCGAGTTGACGAAATGGATCATGCCTCTTGAGTCGCCGAGCATGAACGTGTTGATCGTGATCCCGGACTTGGTGCACCGTTGCGCTTCGAGCAGGGCGAGCCGCTGCTGGTGATGGGTGTCGGGATAGTCGAAATGCGACCCGTACTCGTCGGTCCAGGCGGTGGGCTCGCCGTCGGTGATACAGATGATCTGTTTGGTGCCGGTCTGGCGGGCCAGCAAGCGTCGGGCGATGAACAGCGCATGCTGGAGGTTGGTGCCCTGGGTCTCGGGCGAGTCGAGGGTGGGAAGCGCCTGCGCGTTCACCTCTCGTGCCTCCCGGTTGAAGGCGACCAGCCCGAAGTAGTCCTTCGGGTACTGTCCGGTGATCAACGTCTGGAGGGCGAGGGCCACCTTCTTGGCCGGAAGAAAGCGGCCTTCCCACACCATCGAGAAGCTGATGTCGAGCAAGAGCACGGTCGCCGACGCCACCGACTGCTCGGTCTGTTCGATCTCGAAGTCGTCTGGTTCGAGCTGCACCGGTGTGCCGCCGCCGGCCCGTTGCACGGCGTTCTTCACAGTGCGGCCGATGTGGAGGTTGAACGGATCGCCGAACTCGTAGGGCTTGGTCTGAAAGCTTCGTTCGTGGCCAATGCCGACCCGATCGATCGTGTGCCCACCCAGAAGGCCAGGATCGAGATTCTCGAACAGCTCTCGGAGGGCGCTCTGACCGAGCATTCGTACCCCGCGTGCGGTGAGTTCGAGCCGGTTGCCCTCGGCATGGATCAGACCGGCATCTTCCATTTCCTTGACCATCGACGACATGCGTTCCAGCGATCGGGCGGCGTCGTCGCCGAGCAGCTCTCGCACGCCGTCGAAATCGGCCTCGCTCAGAGAGCGGGGATCGCGCACCTTCTCCAGAAAGTTGCGAATGCGATCGCTCATGCCCATCTGCCGCATGGCGTTCTGGGCTTCGCCCATTCCTAGGGGCATGCCACCCATCATCTGGAAGCTTTCGCCCCAGCCGGCCCCGGGCATGGCGTTCTGGAGGTTCTGAGACAGGCGCGCCATCTCGTCGCGCAGACCCATGTCTTGCAGGAGATTGTCCATCAGCTGGCGCAGCTGTTCCTGCTGTTCGGGCGACATCGAATTGAACATCGCCTGGGCTGCGGCCATCTGTTCGGCCAGCTGCTCGAGCAACTCGTCGAGGGTCTGGGGATTGCCCGGAAAGAAGTCGCCGAACTCCTCCATGAACGCATCGAAGTCGGGTTCGATGCCCATCTCCCGCTGTTCGAGCATGTCGTTGAGGGCGTTCATCATCTCCCGCTGGCGGGAGAGGTCTTGGGGCGACAGGTTCTGGAGCGATTCGCTGGTCTGGTCGAAGGCGTTGTTCACCATCTCCTGGCGAAGCTTGTCGAGCAGCTCCTCGAATTGGGCCTGGGCTTCGTTGCTTTCGAATTCATAGCTCTGGAGGCTCTGTACCCGGCTGGCGAGGTCGTCGGCCAGCATGTCGAGCTGAAGCTGCTTGCCCGACGCCGATTCCTTGGCCAGGTCGGCGTTGCGACGGTCTTCCTCAGAGCTAGAAGGGTCATGCAGCTGTAGGTCGGCAAGCGTCTGACGATCCTCCAGGTCCTGGTGCTCCCGCTCGACGATCTGGTCCAAGGCCTCGGCGATCTCGGAGTACACCCCACCGAGGTCGCCCGATTCTAGAAGCTCCTCCTTGCGAGCCTTGAGCTGTTCGATGATGTCGTCGAGTCCCTGGATGGCCTCGCCGTTCCGGTCGGTCATGCCCCGCTCCATCAGACGCCGCAGCGCCGCCAGCGGGTCGCCATTGGTCGCCAGCTGGTCGGCCATCTTGTCGAGCAGGTCGAGGGCGTCGAGGTCGAACCCCTTCTGTGATCCGTCCCACCGTGAGTACCGGAATCGGTGCGCCATGTACTTAGGGTAATGGGGTGGACGGCCCGTCGCCGGGTCGGCCGGTTCGCCCGCGTGGTCAACACCCCGGTCGAGCCAGTTATGGTTCGCAGATGACCTCGGCTCCATGGATGGCGGACTCCAGACCCTCGATCTCCACGTTGGCTGAACTGAGAGCTGCGGGGTGGCAGAGCCGTCCCATCAAGCAGGAAATCAGGGAACACACCCTCGAACAGATCCGGCGCGGGGCGACCATGTTTCCCGGGGTTCAGGGGTACGACGACACGGTGATCCCTCAGCTCCAACACGCACTGTTGGCCAAGCACGACATGGTGTTGCTGGGCGAACGAGGGCAGGCCAAGACCAGGATTATCCGCTCGCTCACAAGCCTGCTCGACCCGTGGATGCCGATCGTGGCGGGCTCCGAAATCAACGATGACCCGTGTCATCCGGTGTCGCGGCACGCTCTCGACCTCATCTCTGAAAAGGGCGAGGAGACCCCGATCGCCTGGGTTCACCACAGCGACCGGTACGGCGAAAAGCTCGCTACCCCCGACACTTCTATCGCCGACCTGATCGGCGAGGTCGATCCGATCAAGGTGGCCGAGGGGCGCTATCTGTCAGATGAGCTCACCCTGCACTACGGCATGGTGCCCCGGACCAACCGTGGGATCTTTGCCATCAACGAACTGCCCGATTTGGCCGAGCGCATCCAGGTCGGCCTGCTGAACGTGCTCGAAGAACGCGACGTGCAGATCCGCGGTTACAAGGTCCGCCTGCCCCTCGACGTCATGCTGGTCGCCTCGGCCAACCCGGAGGACTACACCAACCGGGGCCGGATGATCACCCCGCTGAAGGACCGGTTCGGCGCCCAGATCCGCACCCACTACCCGTACGAACTGGACACCGAAGCGGCGGTGGTGACCCAGGAAGCATTCATTCCCGATGCGGGACTCACGGTCCGGATCCCCGACTTCATGTCCAACGTGATCGTCCGGTTCACCCACTTGGCTCGATCGAGCGGACAGGTGAACCAACGGTCGGGTGTTTCGGTCAGGATGAGCGTGTCGAACATGGAGACCCTCGCTGCCGCCGCGACCGCCCGGGCCTTGCGGCTCGGCGAGGACGTGGCGATTCCCAGGGTGTGCGATCTCGACGCCATCTTTCCGTCCAGCGCCGGCAAGATCGAGATCGAATCGCTCGACGAAGGCCGCGACACCGAGATCCTCGATCTGCTACTCAATGCCGCCATCGTCGAGGAGTTCCAGGCCCGGGTCGACGGGCCCACAATGCACAGTGTGGCCGAATCGTTCGACGACGACACGGTGGTCAGCACCGGGAACGACATCCCGGCCGAGCGCTACGCAGCGATCGCCGCTGAGAATGAAGCGCTCGCCTCAGCGGCGGCGGGGGTCGCCGGCGATGCCGGTGCCATGGATCCCGAGGTGATGGCCAGCGCCATCGAGTTCGTGCTCGAAGGGATGCACTTGACGCGCCGGCTCAACAAGGACGCAGTTGGTGGGCGGGCCAGCTTCAGGATTCGCTACTGACGCTGGTCCGACCGTCGCTTCGACTTGGGTCGCCGGGTGAGGCCGATCGATCCGAACCCGGATATCACTGCGATGTAGAACCCGACGTCGTACCAGATGCCGGTGTTGTTGACCTCATAGACCCTGATGTCGCTGTTGAAGGCGTGGGCGATGATGGCAAAGGGCGCGATCCAGCCGTGCCAGAC
>JABDJU010000354.1 GCA_013003325.1 Acidimicrobiales bacterium | reverse complement strand
GGGCCTCTTGCCTCGCCTTCGGGCCTTTTTGTTCGTCTTCTCAGTCGGTGCTGGCGCGCCTCGCTTGACGAACCGGCCCTTCGGGTCGGCCCGGGACTGCTGGCGCTTGCTCGTCGCTCGCAATCGCAAGTCCCCCCGACAGAACGGTTTTGGCGCTGACCAAGGGTCGCTTCAGAAAGGGGTGGGAATGGTCGATGGAAGAAGTGGTAGCCCGTTCCGTTGGGCGTGGCCGACCCCGGTCGGCACGGTTCGTTACGCTGCGCACACACACCCAACGAACGAGCGGAGGTACCGCCGTGAGCATCATCCACCTCGATCGTCCCTTCGGGGACCTTCAGATCGAAGGGCACGAACTGGTCGGCCCCGACGACTCCCGCCTGGGCGAAGCCGTGGTGGCGATCGTGGGCGGGGTCACCTGGGATGCGGCCCGTTTTGACCTTGCTCCGCATCTGATCGGTCTGTGCCGCACCGGCATCGGAGTCGATGCGGTCGACCTGGCCGAGGCCACCGCTCGCGGGGTGGCGGTCACCAACACGCCCGAGGGGCCCACCGTGTCGACCGCCGAACACGCCATCGCGCTGCTTTTTGCCGTTGCGAAGACGCTCGGTCCTCACGCCGAACGTCTGCGCCAGGGATCCGGCAACTACGCCGGCCTCAGCACTGCGATCGAACTCGATGGCCTCACGATCGGACTTCTGGGCTACGGCCGGATCGCCCGGCGGGTAGCGCGAATCGCACATGGGATCGGAATGCGGGTCATTGCCCACGACCCCTTCGTGTGGGCAACCGACGATGCCACCGAGTTGGTTGAGCTCGATGCACTCTTTGCCGAATCACACGTGCTGTCGCTGCACGCACCGCTGGCTCCCGACACCGCCGAGATCATGAATGAGGCGGCGTTCGCCCAATGTCAGCCGGGGGCGATCCTGATCAACTGCGCACGAGGCGGGCTCGTAAACCACGCGGCTCTCGTCGCAGCCCTCGACAGCGGCCTCATCGCTGCAGCCGGCCTCGACGTCACCGACCCCGAACCGCTCCCGCCCGATCACACGCTGCTCCATCGCGACAACGTGATCGTCACCCCTCATATCGCCTCGTCCACAGTTGTCGGTCGAACGCGTATGCTCGACCTCGCAGTGGAACAGGCCCATCTGATCCTCGAAGGCATCAAGCCAACAGAGCTGGTGAACACCGACCTGCTGTCTCCCCACTGGAACGACCTCGAGGTCTGACGCCTACGATTCCTCGTCGCCGGTGATCCGGGCTTTGAGCTCCGGGGTGAGGGCTTCGACCACGTCGATCGCGTCCATGTTCTCCACCACCTGACCGGCCCGGCTGGCACCGGTGATCACCGACGACACGTTCGGGTTTGAAGCGCACCAAGCCAGTGCGAGCTGGGCGGGGGTGCAGTCGAGCTCCTTCGCCACGTCGACGACCCGGCGCATCAGCGCCACGGCGTCGTCTTCGTCGAGGCGCTCCTTCAGATAGTCGTGCCCTTTCAGCGATGCCCGGCTGTCCTCGGGGATTCCGTCCAGATACTTGCCGGTCAGCAAGCCCCCGGCCAGCGGACTCCAGGTGGTGGTGCCCAGCCCGATGTCGTCGTACAAGCGAGCGTACTCGGTCTCGACCTTGGCCCGATTGAGCAGGTTGTACTCGGGCTGCTCCATCACGGGCTTGTGGAGGTGATGACGCTCGGCGATCTCGTAGGCGGCCCTGATCTCGTCGGCGCTCCACTCCGAGGTGCCCCAGTACAGGGCCTTGCCCTGGCTGATGATGTCGTGCATCGCGTACACGGTCTCCTCGATCGGGGTTTCCGAATCGGCCCGGTGGCAGTAGATCAGATCGACGAAGTCGAGCTGAAGCCGTTCGAGGGAGCGATCGATGCCCTGCATCAGGTACTTGCGATTCAGGGTGAACTTGGTGTTCACGTCGTCGACGATGCCCCAGTAGAACTTGGTGCTGATCACATAGGTCTCACGGGCCCAGCCGAACTCCTGGAGTGCTCGACCCATCAACGTCTCCGATTCGCCCCGGGCGTACACCTCGGCGTTGTCGTAGAAGTTGCAGCCGGCGTCGCGAGCGGCGGCCATCGATTCGGTGACCGCGTCGAGCCCTTGCTGGCCCCCGAAGGTCACCCATGATCCATACGAGAGCGTGCTGACCTTCAAGCCGCTCCGTCCCAACCTGCGATACGTCATCTCTGCCATGGCCTGACGCTACCGCCCAGCCGGGCGTAGGCCGAAGCCCGGTCAGAACGAAATGATCTGGCGAGCGACTCCGCCCGACTTCATCGCCTCAAAGCCCTCGTTGATCTGCTCCAACTCGAGGGTGGCGCTGATCATCTCGTCGAGTTTGAGGCGACCGTCAAGGTACATGTCTACGAACCGTGGCATGTCGGTTCTGAACTGCGTGCTGCCCATGTTCGAACCGGTCAGGGTCTTTTCGTTGGTGAGTTCCACGCCATGAACTTCGACGTTGGTGCCCAACGGGATGAGGCCGATCACGGTCGCCTGACCTCCGGTCCGCAACATTCTGAAGGCCTGTTCGGCAGTCTGCTTGAGGCCGACCGCCTCGAAGGTGAATCGGGCCCCACCGCCGGTCAGTTCTTTCACCGCTTTCACGGGATCGTCGCTCGATGCATCGATCACGTGGGTGGCGCCCAGCGTCTGGGCCAGCTCCAATTTGGGGGAGTGCATGTCGACGGCGATGATCCTGTTGGCACCGGCGATGCGGGCTCCCTGGACTGCCGAGAGCCCGATGCCTCCGCACCCGATCACCACCACGTCGGAGCCGGGGTCGACGCGAGCGGTTCTGAACACCGCTCCCAGCCCGGTGGTCACCCCGCAGCCGATCAGCGCAGCTCGTTCGAGCGGCATGTCTTCTCTGATCTTGACCAGGGCGTGCTCGTGGACCAGCAGCTGCTCGGCGAACGACGAGCAGTAGAGGAACTGAGAGAGCGGCTCATCACCCCGTGACAGCCGGGGCGGTTCGTCCGGCCGGCGAACCAGATCGGCGCCCTTGCGTTGGCATCGGGCTGGGTGCCCTCCGAGGCAGTCTTCGCAGTGGCCACAGAACGCAGCGAGGCAGGTGATGACGTGGTCGCCCGGCTCCACGTAGCTGACCATGCTTCCCACCGCTTCGACGACCCCGGCCGACTCGTGACCGAGAACCGCCGGCACGGCGGTTTGATAGGTGCCTTCCATGAAATGGAGGTCGCTGTGGCACAGCCCGGCCGCAGCCGTGCGTACCAGAACTTCGCGGGGCCCGGGCGAGCCGATCGAGACCTCCTCGATCTCGAGTCGACCGGGGATCTCGTTGAGCACGGCTGCTTTCATGCGGGCATGGTAATCACAGCGCGTCACCAGGGCCGTGTTCGGTTGATGCACGAAACGCCTCGAGGGCGCGGGCTTGAACCGAGCGCAGGGGCTCATCGAGGGCGCGAGCGGCCGCCGCACAGTGTTCGTACTCGGGCTTGGCGCCGTCGGGTCCGACCTTCACCGCAATCGAATGACCGTCGACCTCCACCTGCACGTTGTGGCGCTCGGCGGCGTGGCGCTCGACGATGCGCTGCCGAACGCCCAGCGAACCGGTTTCCAGCTGCAACACCGACCGGAGCCGATCGGCGAGCGCCCCGGAGCAGAGCACCGTAAGGGTGTGGGCGGGCCGGCCCTTCTTCATCAGAATCGGGGTGGCCCAAGCGTCGGCTGCCCCTTCTGCCAGACACCGCTCGATCGTGTAGGCCACGACCTCGGCACTGACGTCGTCGACGTTGGAGGCGAGTTCGACCATGGCGGTCGTTTCAGGACCGTCAGCCCGGGTGGAGAAGATGGCGGTAACGATGTTGGGATGGCGATTCGGATTGCGTGCGCCCGCCCCTCGGCCGGTGGCCGAAATGGTTCCCGCCGGCATCGAAGGAGACGACGCCTGAGCCATGGTGGTGAGAATCGCCGCTCCGGTTGGCGTCACCGTTTCCATGTCGATGTCGACCCCACGGCTGGGCCAACCTCGCAGCAGCTCGGCCACCGCTGGTGCGGGGAGCGGGAGTTCGCCGTGGGCAGCATCGACGGTGCCATGACCGAGGCCGAAGGTTCCGACCGTGACGATGGGTTCGCCCAGCAGGTGCCATGCGACCCAGGCGCCGACGATGTCGACGATGGCGTCGAGGGCGCCGACTTCGTGAAAGTGGACCTGGTCGATCGGCTCCTGATGAATGGCGGCCTCGACCTCGCCCAACCGTCGGAAGCTCTGCCGTGCGCCCTTGGAGACCGACGGCGGTAGCGAAGCAGACCCGATCATGGCGTCGATCGTCGACCATGATCGATGGGCAACCTCATCAGCGGGCACCTCGATGGTGGCCCGGGCGCACCGAAGACCGCCTCGTTCGACGGTTTCGCACGCCATCGAGAAGCCATCGATGCCGACGCCGCGAACCGTATCGGCCACCCGATCCGGGGGAGCGCCGAGGTCGATGAGAGCCCCGATGATCATGTCGCCCGACGCCCCGAACGACGGGTCGATCCAGAGCTGATCGACAGCCATCACTGCTGCAGGATGCGATGCACGGCACAGGCGGCGCCGTAGCCGTTGTCGATTCCAACCACCGAGATCCCGGGTGCGCAGCTCGAGAGCATGGTGAGCAGCGCGGTGACCCCCTCGAACGATGAGCCGTACCCCACCGAGGTGGGAACGGCGATGATCGGTTTGCCGATGAGACCGGCCAGCACCGTGGGGAGAGCGCCTTCCATCCCGGCGATGGCGATCACGGCGTCGGCGTGTTCGAACTCGGGCAGAGCTGACTGAAGGCGGTGTACCCCGGCGACGCCCACGTCGGTGATGCGCCGGGCTTGGTGGCCGAGGGCGGTGAGGGTGATGGCCGCCTCGTCGGCCACCGGGGCATCGGAGGTGCCCGCACTCACGAGGGCCACAGACTTGCTCGTTGGCGGGCGGAGTTGCCACGCCATGGTCGAGGTGCCGATCAGCTGGGGACGGAGCGCTTCGAGCTTCGGCGATTGCTCGCTGGTGATACGCGTCGCAATGACCGTGTCGTGGGTGTCGAGGAGGCCGGTGACCGCACCCGTCGCCTGGTCCACCGTCTTGAACTGGCACAGCACCGCCTCGGGCATGCCGATCCGACCGGTGCGTTCGACGTCGAGGCGGAGGTCAGGTCGGGTCGACATGGGAAATGCCATCGTTGAGGTTGCCCGACCTGAGACCGGCCAGGTCGAGGGTGACGTAGCGATACCCGAGGGCGGTCAGTCGGGCGTTGATTTCGGCACTGCGGGCCACGGCTTCGGCCAGTTCGGCAGTGGGAAGCTCTATGCGAGCGGTCTCGTCGTAGTGGCGGACGCGAAGATCGGTGAAACCCATCGTGCGCAGCGTCCGCTCGGCCCGGTCGATCTTGCTCACGAGGTCGACCGAGACGCTGGTTCCATAAGGGATTCGGCTCGAAAGGCACGGCATTGCCGGCCGGTCCCACACCGAGATCTCCCAGCGCTTGGCGATCCGCCGCACTTCGCTCTTGGTGAGGCCGGCCTCGACCAGCGGGAACACGGCCCCTCGTTCTGCTGCCGCCTTCTGCCCGGGCCGATGGTCTCCGAAGTCATCGATGTTCACGCCGAGAGCAACCCGTGCCGATTTCGCATCGGCGATGGGCTCGACCACGTCCATCAGGGCCGATTTACACCAGAAGCAACGGTCGGTGCCGTTCTCCAGATAGCGCTCGTCGGCGAACTCGTCGGTTCGCACAGAGGTCCAAGGAATATCCCAGAGATCGGTGAGCTGCCGGCAGTGGTCTGATTCGCCGGTTGCCAGGCTGGCCGAGTCGGCCGTGACCGCCTGCACGCCGTCTCGGCCCAGAGCCTTCCGGGCGGCGACGGCCAGCAGCGCAGAGTCGACACCGCCGGAAAAGGCGACGACCAGACGTTCGTGCGCCGAAACTGCGGAGAGGAGCGCCCGCTCACCTGAACTCACATCGTGATCGTACCGAGGACGGCCGGCGTTGGTCCCCGGTATCAGGGATTGAGTCAACGGAGGTCATACTGTCCGGGTGGCATCCAACCCTGAGTCCTTTGGCGTCGACGTCCCGCGCATCGAAGCGGCGGTGCGCGAAATCCTGATCGGCATCGGCGAGGATCCCGATCGTGACGGATTGGTCGATACACCGATTCGGGTGGCCCGGGCGTACAACGAGATCCTCGGCGGATACCAGTCCGACCCGACCGATCATCTCGAGAGGCAGTTCGAGGTAGAGCACAACGAGATGGTGATCGTGAAGGACATCCCGTTTGCGTCGTTGTGCGAACACCACATGCTGCCGTTCATCGGTCGGGCCCACGTTGCCTATATCCCGGGACCGGAGGGAAAGGTATGCGGGCTGTCCAAGCTCGCCCGGCTGGTCGACGGTTTCGCCCGGCGCCTTCAGGTTCAAGAGCGCTTGAACATGCAGGTCGCCAATGCGCTGATCGAGCGGCTGGGGGCGACCGGTGCGATGGTAGTGATGGAGGCCGAACACCTGTGCATGTCGATGCGGGGTGTACGCAAGCCCGGAGCGTTCACCACAACCTCGGCCGTTCGAGGCACGCTCAAGGCCAACCCGGCGTCACGGGCTGAGGCCCTCTCGCTCATTCATTCGTGAGCAGGGAAAACGAACGTCTCGACGTCGTCAGTCCGGCGACCGGCGAGATCCTCGAGTCGCGGGATCGCGCCGATGTTCACCGCGAGGGACTGTGGCATCAGGTTTTCCACTGCCTGGTTCTGCGTCCGGCTCGTCGGTCGGTCGTGTTGCAGCGTCGGGCCTACACGAAAGCGGCTTTCCCAGGGCTG
This sequence comes from Acidimicrobiales bacterium, assembly GCA_013003325.1. Taxonomy (GTDB): domain Bacteria; phylum Actinomycetota; class Acidimicrobiia; order Acidimicrobiales; family SZUA-35; genus JABDIY01. The sequence goes on along the minus strand of JABDJU010000354.1, from coordinate 546 downwards.
CTCGATTTGTCGGCGACCGGCCATCTCGAATCGGGCGAGATCCCGCTCGACGGGCTGCGCGAGTTCGAAGAGGAACTCGGCGTGAGCGTGAGTCCCGATGCCCTCGTGTCGCTTGGGACGAGGCTTCTGGCCGACGACAACGGGGAGGGGCGAAATCGTGAGCGGGTTCACGTGTTCTTCGTGCTCGATGATCGCCCCCTGGCCGAGTATGCGCCGCCCGAACACGAGGTTGCCGATCTGGTGGAGATCGTTGTGGAGGATCTCATCGCCATCCTCGGTGATCCAGAATTGGTGGTCGAGGCGGGATCCATGGCCGAGGGGGCGGTTTCGATATCGAACCGAGATCTGGTGGAGGGGGCGGACGGTTACTGGACCGTGCTCGCCGTGATGGCCCAGCGCGCCCTTGCCGGGGAGACGTTGCTGGCCATCTAGTCGGCCTCCATTGACGTACCGAACATATGTTCGGTACGCTCGTCCATCCTATGGGATGGATGAATCCACCGATGCCGTGGAAGGAGATCGAGCGGAAGCTGTCCGATCGCCCGG
>JABDJU010000348.1 GCA_013003325.1 Acidimicrobiales bacterium | reverse complement strand
GGCCAACTTCGATCTCACTCCCGAGGTTGCCACCGCATTAGCTCGCGGTGTGGCGCTGTCGCTGCTGCCCCGGCGGGTCTACATCGGTGGTGACACCCGCGAGTCGGGTCCGATGCTCGAAGCGGCGCTGGTAGCCGGGTTCGTGTCGAGCGGTGTCGACGTGTTGCTGCTCGGGGTTGTGCCGACACCGGCGGTCGCAGCTGCGGTGGCGGCCGGTGATGACGGCACCGTCGGGATCATGATCTCGGCCAGCCACAACCCGTACCACGACAATGGGATCAAGGTTTTCGGTCCGGGAGGCCGCAAGCTGACCGACGCTGACGAAGCCGATATCGAACAGGCCTACATGGCGTTCCTCCAGCGCAAGCCGGCCGAACCGACCCCCGCACTTCCCGACGGACCCATCCGTCCTGGATCGGCCATCTCGCTGTCCAGCCCCGTCGACCACTTGAGCCTGTTGCACCGAGCCAGCGATTCCGACCTCTCTGGGCTGAGCGTGGTTCTCGACTGCGCCAACGGCGCCGCCGCTCCGTGGGCCCGGCAGGTGTTCGAGCATGTCTGCGGCTCGGTACACGTGATCGGCGATGCGCCCGATGGCATCAATATCAACGATGGCGTCGGCTCCACCTATCCCGGACCGCTAGCCGAGGCGGTGCTGGCCCATGGCGCCGACGTCGGCCTGGCCTTCGACGGCGACGCCGACCGAGTCATAGCCGTCGATGACACCGGCAACGTCGTCGACGGCGACCACATCCTGGCCATCCTCGCCGTCGATCGCCGCGATCGCGGAGCGCTGGCCGACGACACCGTTGTTGTGACCCAGATGAGCAACCTGGGGTTCCTCCGGGCGATGGACGAAGCCGGCATCGATGTGAAGGTCACCGCGGTGGGGGATCGCTACGTGCTCGAGGCGATGGCTACAGGGGGGTACACCCTCGGTGGCGAGCAGAGCGGCCACGTGATCTGTGCTGACCTTGCAACGACCGGCGATGGCATGCTCGCCGGCCTTCAGCTTCTCTCGGCCATGGCCAGAGCCGCTCGCCCTTTGAGCAAGATGGCAGGCGACGCGATGGTTCAGTACCCGCAAGTGCTCAAGAACCTCAGGCTTGAACGACCAGATCCCGGTCTGGTCGTGAAACTCGCCGACAACATCAAGGCTGCTGAGGAAGCGATGGGAGATCGGGGTCGGGTACTGGTGAGAATGTCAGGAACCGAACCCCTTTTGCGGGTGATGGTGGAGCATTCTGAAGCGGGTGTGGCCCACACCACGGCCGACAAACTGATCGCCGCTGCTCTATCCTTCACCGGCGGCGGACCAGGAGGAACTGAGTAGACCATGTGCGGAATCATTGCCATCGTGAGACGTCGGTCGGAGCGACCGGTGCCATCTCCTGAAACGATACGATCGCTGCTGGATCGGGCCGCGGCATCGCTGCCCGATGCTGCCGCTGCCGGGGCTGTCTACGGCGAGGTGAACCAGCTCCTCAAAGGCGAGACCGGGCTTCGGGCGCTCATAGAGAATCCCGCACTTCCGGAGGCGATCGCCGCTCACCTGGTCGGAGCCTATGCCCAGGTCGATCAGATTGAAGCCGACATCGAAGCGGGCATCGGCGACGCCCTCGAAGCCCGCAATCGAGGCCTCACCGTTCTGCGAGATGCCCTGTGGGCGATCGACCGCGACCGCCTTCGAACCGCCCGCGAGGTTGCCGCCCTCGCCGGCCCTGACGCTGGACCTGCCGCGCTGGCGGTATATCTCAGCATCCAGCAGGCGCTGAGCGCACTCGATCGGCTCGAGGTGCGGGGCCGGGACTCTGCGGGAGTGCACGTGCTGGTGCGGAATCACCATCTCGATTTCGATGAGCCCGAGATAGCGACGATGCTGGCCGAGCGGCGCGACGGCAACCCGTTGTTCACCCATACCGCGGTCCGCACTCCCGACGGTTTGCTCAGCTTCGTCTACAAGGCCGCCGCTGAGATCGGCGAGCTCGGCGACAACACGGCCACGATGCGAGCCGCTGTCGCCGGCGACCAACTGCTCGCCCGGGCCCTCACCGACCAACGGGCCGAAGCGACCGTGCTGGGCCATACCAGGTGGGCCAGCATCGGCATCATCTCCGAGCCCAACGCCCATCCGGTCAACAGCGAAGAAGCCGACAACGGCGATGGGCCCTATGTCCTCGGCGTGCTCAACGGTGACGTCGACAACTTCGCCGACATCATCGCCGCCGAGTCCCTTCAGATTCAGTCCGAAATCACCACCGACGCGAAGGTGATTCCGACGACGATCAGCCGAAACCTCGAGTCGGGTCAACATCTCGATGAGGCAGTCCGATCCGCCGTCGCTCACTTCGAGGGCTCGGTGGCCATCGGTGTCAGCACCAGCGTTGCCCCCTCTGATCTCCACCTGTGTCTGCGCGGTTCAGGCCAAGGGGTCTTCATCGGTCGATCCGAGGACCTCTTTGTGGTTGCGTCCGAACCCTACGGCGTGGTGGAGGATGCTGTCTCCTACATTCGAATGGATGGCGAAACACCCTCAGATCCAGGTAACCCGACCGGGTCACAGGGCCAGATCATCCGCCTGAGCGGGGGCCTGGCCGGCCATGTCGAGGGCCTGAGCCGGATCAGCTACGACGGTACGCCGCTTGCGATCGAGGCGTCGGAGTGGAAGGTTCCCGAAGTGACCACACGCGACATCGATCGTGGCGACGCCCCCCACTTCCTCCTGAAAGAGATCAAGGAATCGCCCGAATCGTTCCGCAAGACCATGCGGGGCAGGCTGACCGAGGTCGACGGTGCGCTATCGGTCAACCTCACCTCTGAGTCGTTGAATGCTGAGGTCGTTGGCGAACTGAAGAGCGGGACCTTCAATCGGGTCTTCGTCATCGGGCAGGGAACGGCTGCGATCGCTGGGCGAGCCGTTGCCGGTGCCTTTCAGTGGACGCTGACCGGAACCGGAATCCCGGTCATCGCAACCACGGCCACCGAATTGTCGGGGTTCGGGATTGACGACGACATGAGCGACTGCCTGATCATCGCCATCAGCCAGAGCGGCACGACCACCGACACAAACCGGACGGTCGACATCCTCCGCGCCCGGGGCGCCCGGGTGCTTGCCATCGTGAACCGAAGGGGCAGCGACCTCGTAGACAAGAGCGACGGGGTTCTGTACACATCCGATGGTCGCGACGTAGAGATGAGCGTCGCCTCGACCAAGGCATTCTACGCCCAGATCGCCGCCGGGTTCCTGCTCGCCGTCGCGGTGAGCGACCACCTCCCTAACGCAAAGGTGTCGCGGTCGGATGTGCAGTCGTTGTTGTCGTCGCTGCGGGCCATGCCCGAGGCGATGATCCGCACGATCGCAAAGCGCGAAGAGATCGCTGTCGCCGCTCGACGGCACGTGCTGAGCCGCCGCTACTGGGCGATGGTGGGCAACGGCCCCAACTACGTGGCCGCCAACGAAGTCCGGATCAAGCTCAGCGAACTCTGCTACAAGTCGATCGCCTGCGATATCACCGAAGACAAGAAACACATCGATCTCTCCAGCGAGCCGCTGATCTTTGTCTGTGCGGCGGGCCTGCAGGGATCGAACGCCGACGACGTGGCCAAAGAGGTTG
>JABDJU010000336.1 GCA_013003325.1 Acidimicrobiales bacterium | reverse complement strand
TCGTCGAAGTCGCGGCTCTGGTGGATGTAGTGAACCGGCGTGATGCCCACCCGGGCAAAGTCTCCGTTGATCTCGCCGACCAGGCCCTGAACCCGCTCTTTCAGTGCCACGTAGGCTTCGACGTTGTCGCGTGACGGTTCGGCGACCTGGATGAGCACCACCTCGCCCGGGGCGAACCGCTCCTCGGCGAGCAGTTCCTTGAACGCGCGCAGGCGAACGTCGATGCCTTTGGTGTAGTCGAGTCGATCCACCCCGAGCAGAACCGCCTTGGGATTGCCCAATCGCTCGCGAACTGCCGCCGCACGGGTGGCGATCTCTGGGCGTTTTGCGCCGGCGGAGTATCGGTCGACATCGATTCCGATCGGAAAGGCTCGGACCTGCACCTCGCGACCATTGTGGTGAAGGGTCGAGTCGCCGCCGGGTTGGGCCAGATCGAGCGACGAAGCCAGACGAATGAAGTTGTCGGCGCCATCGCGGGTCTGGAAGCCGAGCAGATCGGCGCCCAACAAGCCGACCGTGAGCTGATCTCGCCAAGGGATCTGTTGGAAGAGTTCGGGGGGTGGGAACGGTATGTGGAGGAAGAACCCGATCGTGAGATCGGGCCGGAGGGCTCTGAGGAAGCCTGGGACCAGCTGCAACTGGTAGTCCTGGATCCAGATCGTCGCATTCTCCGCTGCGGTTTCGGCCACCCGGTCAGCGAACCTTCGATTCACCCTGCGGTAGCCGTCGTACCAATGCCGATGGAACTCCGCCGGCTCTACTTTGTCGTGGTAGAGCGGCCAGTGGGTGCCGTTCGACATGCCCTCGTAGTGGTACTCGTGCTCCTCTGGACTCATCGGGATCGGAACGAGTCGCATTCCTTCGTGGGTGAATGGTTCCGAGGGGGCGTCGGCATCGCCAGGCCAACCGACCCAGGCGAACCTCCGTCGGTCGGCCAGGACCGGCGCCAACGCCGACACCAGCCCGCCTGGAGAGATCCCCCATTCGGCGTCTTCGCCCTCTTCGAGATGGATGCGCCGAACCGGCAATCGGTTCGCCACAACCACCAGGTCGGCGGTGAGGTCGCTGCGTCGCTCGGGGCCGTCCATGGTCATCTACCCGTTGGCGAGCAGGGCGCCGAGGTACATCACGATCAGACTGAAGACCAGACCGAGCGCACCGGTTGCTGCAATGACCGGGCGCCGACTGCTTCTCGCGTGGGCGATCGCCGAAGCTCCTGCGGCGATATAGAAAAGGAACTTGATGCCAAAGGTGAGGCCGTACTCGGAGGAGGAGTCGCCGTCTCGATCGACCAGCGCCCACATTCCCGTGATGAGGGCGAGAGCGAAGGCCGGCCAAGCCACACGGGCAAAGCCGTTGGCGAGCGCTTTGGTCCCCTCACTTCCGCTCGACTTGCGTAAAGCGGGAACGACACCAGCCACCACGATCTGACCGCCGACCCAAATGCCGGCGGCGAGGATGTGGAGAAAAACACGGATCGAATCGAGGTTGGGGGACAGCATGAGCTAGCGGCGCAAGAGCCGGCCCAGAATGGCTCCAAGGCCGCCCCCGCTGGAAGTGGCAGAACCCCCGGCGCTTCCACCCGACATCTGGCCCGCCATCGCAGCGATGTCGTCGAGGCCGAATCCGTCACCGTCAGTATCGAGAATTGCGGCGAGACCACCCAGGCCCGGCGAGGATTTCTCGGTCTGCTGGCGCTGCTGGCCCAGCATCGACCCGATGTCGGCCGGTCCGAGGTTCTGCGATCGCTTCTGTTTGCTCAGATAGCCCATCACGAGCGGGGCCAGGATGGGCAAGAGCTTGGCGATCACGCCGTAGTCGAGGCCGCTCTGCTGGGCGAGATTCTGCTCGACCGCGGGTCGCTTCTGGCCGAGCACGTGGCCGAGGATGCCGTCGCCGGTACCACCGCCACCGAGTAGATCGCCTAGTTGGCCAAAGACCCCTTCGTCGTGATCGTCGAGTGCGGTGGCGAGGCTCTGGGCTCCGTCGGCTCGCTGAGCGTTGTTGGCCATACCTCCCAGGATCGCGGGGAGCGCAAGTCCGACCGCTGAGGCGGCTGATCTCTCGTCGACGCCGAGACCCGATGCGATCTGTGAAACGCCGCCGGGACCGAGTTGAGCGAGGATGCCCTCGAGAAGATCCGACATGGTGTGTGCCCTTTCGTGTCGTCCGCCCCAAGCTACCTGCTCGCCGGACAGGGCAAGTCTACCCACCGGACGACTTGTCCGCCCCGGGTGGACGGTGTGGAGAACTTCGACGGCTCATCGCCATCGACCTACAGGGGTCCGACCCTTCGCCACTCCCATCGCCTACGTTTTTGTCCCGAGCGGAGTGGTGTCGAAAGGCGCCTTCGCTTTGCTACCCGAATTTCTCCACGATCAAGGCTTCCGCCCGCCAGATGACCTCGCCCGAACCAAGGCCCGAGCCGTTCGCAGACGATGCGGCCATCCGCGCTGTCGCCTTCGGTCCCAGATGCTCACCACGTCTTCGATGAGCCTCACACGCGCCCAAGGGCCGCTCTATGGTCGTCCTCTGGTGGGGGCGGCGGTGCTGGCGATCTTCGTAGTTTTGGGGTCGTTGACAGCGACCGGTCTGGCTGCCGATTCGGCCGGCGCCGATGAACCCTGGGTAGAGGCGGGCTGGGGCGGTGGCGACCTGCCGAATGTCTCGGTAGTCCTCCGCAGCGTCTCGAGTAGTGATCCGGTCATTGCGGCGCAGCTGCTCCCTGCCATCAGGGCGATCGACGGGGTCGATTTCGCGTTCGTTGACGTGCTGCCAGCCGGACCTCCGGTCGTTCACTTGGCCGTTTCTGACGATGGCAGCATCGATCGCGTCACAGCTGAGATTCGCTCGCTGTCAGAGGAACTTCGGGTCGGCGAGTTGTTGGTCGGGGGTCAGCGGGTTGCCGACGAACAGGCGACCGCCTCGATCACGTCATCGGCCTCGGTCGTGTTGCTGATCGTGGTGCTGCTCGTAGGCCTTCTGGTCGCCGCCTTGCACGGATCGGTGATCGGACTTGCCACGGCGGTGTCAGTCGGTGCTGCGACGGCATTGGCGGCGGTGGTCTCCACGGCTGTGAACGGTCCTTTCGACGGCACCATCTCCACCACTCTGGTGCCGGGTGCGGTCGCCGGGCTCCTGGTGGCCTCAATCCTGAGTTTCAGACTGTTGAGCTGGTTCAAGCACCCGACCGGCCAGAGCCTCGCCGACACGATCACACGAGCGGTGATGCCCCAACTGGTCGATCTCGGGTTGGTCGCTGGTGGGCTTGGCTCTGTGGTGGTCTTCGGTCTGCTGTCGGAGGGGTGGCGGGCATCGGCCAGCGTCCTCCTCGGGTTGGTGTTCGGTGGTCTTGCCGCACTCTTGACGTTGCCGGCTCTTCTGGCGCTGCGGGGCTCGGTTCACGACAACTCTGAGTTTGCGACCGTGCCGATGCGAATACCCGACGGTCGAGACGTACCGATGGCCGTTCTCGTCGTCGTCGCAGCGATGCTGCTCGGCTTTGGCGCGGTTGCAGCCGGCAGTGCCACTTCGAAATCACTGGTCGATTCTTCTTCACCGGGAACCGAGGCTGCCCACGTATCAGCAGAACTGGTTGAACTCGGCGGCGACCCGGCGGGCGCCATCCGCGCCCAGGGGCCTGACGGATCCGAAACCTGGTTCGGTCAGTGGGCCGAAACCGCCAGCCGATATCCCGGGGTCGAATGGGTTGCCACCGCATCGGGTCGTTTCGAGAATGGAGAGCTGGTGTCCTCAGCTGACGCCGCCGCTCCTCTTGATGCCCGTACCGCAATCATCAATCCCACCGAAGCAGCACGATCGGAGTTCACGCAAGACACGGTGCAGGCTCTGTTCGAAATCGAAGCGTCCGATCCGGTGGATCTTGAAGGGGTACCGGTCGACGCCTACCACGCCGTGGCCGGCGGTGACCGCGTCACCTGGGTGACGGTTGCGCTGCTAGCGGCCATGGCCGGTGTCGTGGTGTTCGGGCTCGTAGGTGATCCCGGACTGTCGGTCGTGGTGATCGCCCTTCGGCTGCTCACGTCCGCCGCCTCTTTGGGGGTGGCGCATCTCATCATCGAAGCCCCGACCGCTGGACAGCTGCAGACGCTCGTTCTCGTTCTTTCCGTTGCCGTATCACTATTTGAGATTGGTTTGATTCGCATGATCCTCAACTCAGAAGAGTTCCACCCAAAGACGCTGGTGTCCGAGGCGCTGCGCTCCGGCGGTGGACATTCGGTCGGCGGCCTGCTTGTCGTCGTCCTCGTCGGTATCGGTTTGCTGGCGTCGAGTGTGCGGCTGGTCGCCGCATTCGGTATAGCGCTCGCCGTCGCTGCGCTGATCGAGGCCGCCCTCGGGCTGTGGCTGTTACGTCCGGTCATCGTCGGCGAACAAACGCTGCGCTCGGTGTCGAGCGGGGTCAAAGGACGTTCGATTCTGGGTCGTCGCGGGCCCTCCACCAGCGAGCCCGTGAATCCGGAGTGGCGACGGGTCGTTTCCAGCCTGCTGCGAGAGGAGTTCCGGTTCCAGACCGAACCGGAGAACGCCGACCTGGGAACCGTCTTCGTCGAAGGGACGCCCCTGTTCGGCGAACTGGCGCAGCACAATCTGCGCCTCCGCCAGAACGGGCTGCGGATCCGAGGCGAGGGTCCCACTGTGGTGAGCGTGAAGGCCGTCAACGACGGAGACCCGGTCACGGTTGCGATCACCGTCGATCACCCGTCGCGGCAACTTCTCGCCGCCAACGGGAAACTGCTCGGAGTGCGCGCTGGGGAGCGCAGAGACGGCATGCTGTGGCTGGCCCAGGATCCTAGTGGTCGATATCGCATCGCCGAAGCGGTGGATCTCGGCAGCGGCGTACCGATTCCTCACGAGCCCACGCCCCAAACGGTCGCGTAGCGCTTTCTCACACCGACCGCATGGTTAATCGCTACCCTCGATAGCGGACCGCTGACCCCGCCCCGAAAGGTCCCTGTCGTGGCCAACAACCTCGATCTTCCCGGTATCGCCAACTCGGTGCTCGACCTGGTCGGCAACACGCCGATGGTGCAGCTCCAGCAGGTCGCGTCCGATCTGGACTGTCCGGTCGTGGTGAAGTACGAGGTGTTCAACCCGGGAGGCAGCTCCAAGGATCGACCGGCGCTCAAGATGATCCTCGAAGCCGAGGCCGAGGGCCTGCTGCGGCCGGGGGGCACCATTATCGAGCCGACCAGTGGCAACACCGGTGTTGGCCTCGCCATCGTCGCCGCCCAGCGGGGCTACAAGTGCATCTTCGTGGTCACCGACAAAGTCGGGGTCGAAAAGGTCGACCTGCTTCGGGCCTACGGCGCCGAGGTCGTCGTGTGTCCGGTGGCGGTGGCACCCGAAGAT
>JABDJU010000328.1 GCA_013003325.1 Acidimicrobiales bacterium | reverse complement strand
AGTTAGAGCTTCGGACCGACCCAGGCGATCGTGTTGATCGGGATCAGCCAGTTGCTGCCCTGGGGGTCGGTGATCTCCACATGGCTCTCGGTGACGGCTTTCAGGTCGCCCAACACCGCTGCCCCGGTAACCCGGCCGACCGTGCAACGTTCGCCTCTGGTCCACAGCTCCCGCAAGCGAGCGATCAATGTGGCCGGCTCGCCGGTGTCGACGCCGCGGGTCTCGCCCGGCATGTCGATGTAGCGGAACGACATGACCCGGTCGAGATGCACACAGAAGTGGGCGCCCCCGATCGTCTCGATGGTGGCGATTTCACCCGACACATGGGAGACACGGCCGCGGATCTGGCGATCGGCGGCCTCGGCTACTACTTCGTAGCTCCGGTTGCCGAGCTGCATGAGCCGGTGGTCGAGCGGTGTCGACGCCGCCTCGGTTTCTGCGACCGCGTCTTCGACGTCCTCCATGTAGGCCCGCCGCTCGACGTGCAGCTCCTGCACGGCACGTTCGATGTCGGGCGTCACCTCTCCGGCCATGGTCGCTCGCGCCGGGGGAGTGGGAACAATATCAGTCATCGCTTTTCTATCGGCCCAAACCATCGTTGACCTTGAACCAAAAACCGAGAGTGGCAACTAGTCCTTGGCTGCCCGGGCTGCCTTCTTCTTGGCCTCTTCGGCGGGGTCGACGGTGTTGGCCTTGAGGGTCTCGATAATTTGATCGCGGCTGTAGTGGAACTTGCGACTTCCGGCCAGCCGACTCGCCGGCAGCCGCCCGTCTCCGGCCATGTTGAGCACCGTGCGTACGTTGAGGTCGAGCATCTCAGCCACCTGTGCGGTGGTGAGAATGGCGGGGTAGGTCTCTCGTACGGCTTCGAAGCCATCACCGGTGTCACTCATGCCCTCATTATGACTCACGGTTACCTTTGTTTCCATCCGTTGCGTCAGAAATCTCGTGACCCGAAGTCGAGCGTGGGCGATTGTGAGCAGTGGTGCTAGGTCGCCCGGTCGTTCGTACATCGTTCGGTAGAGCACGGTTGTAGCAATTTAAATAATTGTATATACATTTGAATACTGTCACGTTCTGTTGCTACCCTTCACGGAATGTGGCGGCGTGAAGAACCTCCAGCCTCTGACCAGGGGATGCGGCAGGGCCCTAGCTTCAGCGGAATGGCTTTGCCGACGCGCCTTCCAGCCCGGTTCACGCTGGCCCATGGTCTGATGATCCTTACTGGCCTGCTCACGTTCGTGCTTGTCAACAGCGCCCTGGCCGATCGACGGGAAACCGCGACGGTATACCTTGCCACCGAGCGGGCCGTAGCCGGGCAACCGATGACACCGGTAGCAGCTCAGGTGGCGCTCGACACCCCGGGGCTTGAACTGTTTGCGACGCGCGCTCAGCTCGAAGAGATGGTCCTGGCCCGGTCGCTACCGGCGGGCCAACCGATCATGAGTTCGGACCTGGTGAAAGGAGGCGACGTGCGGTTCCGCACCATCGCGCTCCCGGTCGACTCCTACCAGATCACCGGGCTGGCCCTCGACCGAAACGATCGGGTCGACGTGGTCGGATTCGACGGGGATGACACCCCGCTCTACCTCGCCACCGACCTCGTGGTCGAAGCGACCTCGTCTGCTTCCAGCGAGGGCCTGGGTGGCCTGTCCGATACCTACATCACGGTCAGGGTGAACGACGTCCAAGCGCTCCAACTCAGCAAGGGTCAGCTCAACGGGCCTCTGCAGCTGGTTCGAAGTACGGGCGCAGCACCGATCACGGAGATTTTGATGGGCGCGGCACCGGAGGTCGTCGACGAATCAGCCGGGGTCGAAGCACCATGAGACCGGTGCTCGTCGCCGCCGCCCTCAGCAACCGTGACTGGCGTCCTGCGCTTCAGCGTCATGTCCGAGACCACGAAGCAGACGTTGTTGTCGAGCTGGTGCGAGACCGCCATCAGGCTCGAGCTCAAGATGTCGACATCGTGGTGGTCGACGACGACACCAGCTGGGTCTCTGCGGCCGTCGTTGCTTCCCTGATCGAAGCCGGCAAGCGGGTGGTCGGCATCTTCGACCCTGCCGAAGCCGACGGCTACGGCGAACAATTCCTGCGATCGCTGGGTATCGACCTGGTCGTTCCCGCCGACCTTCCGACCGAGGCCCTGATCGCGTTCTTGCGCCAGCATCGCCCCGATCGTGAACAGACCGCCCAGGACGCCGCCGCGCTTGAACATCTCGACGACCGCATCCCTGGGCCGCAGCGTCGGATCGTCGCCGTCGGCGGTCCTTCAGGTTCGGGCGTCACCGAGGTGGCGGTCGGGCTCTGCCAGCTGCTTGCCGGTGAGTCGACGATTCTGGTCGACACCGATGAGAACCACCCGGGGGTGTCTCGACGACTCGGTCTCAACATTCATCCCCACATCGTCACGGCCACAGACCTTGTGCGCCGTGGGAGCGCCGCCGGGGAGGCATCCGAGTCCCTGTCGGCCTGCCTCGCCCGGCCGGCCATCTCGCCTCAAGAACTGCCTTTCGACGTGATCTCCGGCTTGGCGTCGCGCGACGATTGGTCGCTTCTTCGGGCCGACGAGACGGTGGCGCTTCTCGACCTGTTGGCCCAGCGTTGGCGCAACGTGGTGGCGAAGGTTGGCTCAACCCTCGACGACCTCCCTGGAACCCAGCGCTACGAGGTGAGTCGACAGGTGCTTCGGAGAGCCGAGCGAATCATCGCCGTGACCCACGCTTCACCGACGGGGCTCCTTCACTTCGTCGATTGGCTCGTCGAGGCGGTGCCTCTAGTCGGCGATGCTCCCGTCGACGTCGTCGTCAACAAGGCGCCTGCGAACCCGGCGATGCGCGGCGAGATAGAGACCGAACTGGTCAACATCACCGGCGACCGCATGAATTCGTTGTTGTTCGTGCCGGCTGACAAGCGGGTGGAGCGCGCTGCGTGGGATGCGACCCTCGTGTCGAAGGGTCCGTTTCTCCGCCACCTCAGCGGCTTGCTGGGGACGGTTCCCAGTCGTCTTGGGTGGCGCAACGTGACGGTCGCCGAGCGGCGACCGAAGGCTGCCTGATGTCTGTCGTCGGCGTCGATGCCTACGAAGAGTTGCGCCACCAGGCCCTCGAGGCACTCCGAATCCGAAGTATCGATCTGCGCGACATCGGTGAGGTCAAGACGCTGGTGCAGCAACTCGTCAACCAGTACCAGGCCGACGCAACAAGTGGAGGGAGTCGTCGGCCGCTGTCGGACCCAGCCTCCATGATGGGCAGGCTGACCCGGAGCCTGCTCGAATATGGACCGCTCACCCCATTCCTCGATGGCTCTCTCGACTTCGAAGAACTGATCGTTCACGGCTCCAACGTGATGTACATCGACACCGACGGTCGAATGCTTGCCTGGCCGGATCCAGTCAGCGAAGAAGAGGTCACCCATGTGGTGCACAAACTCCTGGCCACCATCGGGCAGGCGGTCGACGAAAGCCGACCGATGATTCAGGCTCAGATCCTCGGCGGCACTGCCCGCATCGGCGTGGTGGTACCTCCGATCGCCGATTCGATCGACGTGACAATCCGGCGGTATCTGTCCAAACGAGAGACGTTCAGCGAGCTCATCGAGTGGGAAGCGATCAACCGTCCCGCGGCCAACTTGTTGAGTGCGGCGATGGCGACCCCGACAGGTGTCATCGTCACCGGACAACCCGGCTCTGGCAAAACCACCCTCATCAACGCCATGCTCAGGGCAGCACCGTCGACTCTGCGCGTCATCGCCTGCGAGGACACCCCTGAGGTCTCGGTTGAACACCTCCACGCCGCGCGCTGGAAGACCCGTCAGGCCGGTCCGGACGGATCGAACGAGGTCACACTCCGAGACCTGGTGAAGATCTCGCTCGGAATGCGGCCCGATCTGATCGTCGTCGGCGAGGTTCGGGGGTCGGAGGCCTACGAACTCACCCGGGCCGGAAACGCCGGCGCGGGCATGCTCAGCACAATCCATGCCAACAACGCACGGCAAGGACTACAGGCGCTCGTATCCACGGCGGTGATGGCCGGCCCCAACGTGGCCCCGGAACAGATCAGGTCGGTGTTCTCCAGCATCGTCGATCTGGTAGTGCACACCGCCAAGGAGCCCTCAGCCGCGATGACCGGCGGGGTCGGGGGTCGGCGCAAAATCATGGAAATCGTGGCAGTGCCTCCGATGCAGTCTGACGAATTCGACTTCACCACCGAGCCGATCTTCAAGCGCGAATCCTTCGATCACGAGCTGCGCTGGACCGGTGCCCCGCTCCCTCACGACCTCGAACAACGCCTCGACCTGGTGCTGGCCCCGGCCGGCCTCACCGCGGGAGCGATTCTGAACGGCACGGGGACGGTGGCATGACCCTTCTCGCAGCTCTGTGCGCCGGTCTGTTCGCCTACCTCAGCCTCGGGGCCCTCGTCGGTGTGACGCCCCGGTTCTTGCAGCGCACGCCATCGGGCGAACGTCAACGGCGGGATCGGGCCCAGGACTGGCTCCATCAAGCCGGCGCCCATGTGACGCCGTTCCAGTTCTTCGCGGTCTCCATCGGCATGGCGATCATCGTCGCGCTCTTTGTGCAGGCCATCACACGGGTCGCCCCGCTGTCGTTCGTGGGCGGAGGCCTGGCTCTGTGGATCCCGCGGTCGTTCTACAGCCGGCGGCGCAACAGGATCGCCCAGGCTCGCATCAACGCGTGGCCCGACGCGCTGCGCGACCTCATCGCACATCTGAAGTCGTCGTTGTCGGTTCACGCTTCGTTGGCCGAACTAGGGCGCAGCGGGCCACCGGTGCTGAGGCCGTATTTCAACCGCTATGCCGGGCTCGCCGCCACGTTGGACCAACGCACCGCTCTCGAAGTGGTGCGCGAGGAGCTGGCCGACCCGGTGAGCGATCGGGTCCTCGAGATCATCCTCGTCGCATTCGACCAGGGCTCAGCGGTCGTGATCGACATCCTGGCCGATTTGGCGGAGGCCACTGCTGGCGACATCGCCCTGCGAGACGAAATCCAGACAGCTCAAGTCGAAGTTCGCATCGAAGCCCGCAGCGCGGCTGTGCTTCCGTTCCTGGTCCTGATCATGATGATCGCGACCTCGCGCGACTACGCCGGCTTCTACCGAAGCGCCAGCGGATGGTTGGTGATTGCGGTCGGAGGTCTGCTCTGCATGGGTGGCCTGTTCGTGATCAACCGATTAGGGCGGGTACCGACCGAACAGCGCATTCTCGCCGCCGGTGGCAGCCCATGAGCATCAGTTTCATCGCCGCCGTGGCGTCGGCCGGGTTCGCCGCGCTCGTTTCGCGTGCGTTGGTACCGCCAAGGCGGTTGCTCGCCGGCCGGGTGCGTCCCTACGCGGCTCTGTCGCGATCCCGGCTCGGCACCGGGTACGCCGATGTTTCCGTTGCCACCCTCACCCAGCACGACGATCGAACTCCGATCGGCAGGGTTTTCGGGCCGCTCCTGTCCCAGTGGGCCGAACAGCTCGGATCGATTGTCGATGCCGCCGATCACGACACATTGCGAAGGCGTCTTCGGAACGCCGGATTCGCAGACACCGATCCTGCTCAGTACCGAATGCGACAGCTCGCCCACACCGTCGGTGGAGTGGCCGGCGGAGCGGCGCTCGGACTCTTCCTTCGGAGCATCCCGCTCGCCTTTCTGTTCATGGTGTGCCTCGGACTCTTCGGTGCCACCTATCAACGCAGCCGGTTGACCGCCGCCTCCGAACGTCGCTCCGCCCGTATGCGCAGCGAGGTCTACACCGTCGCCCAGTTGCTCGCCGTGCGGCTACGAACCGGGAGTGGACCGGTCGACGCAGTGCGGTCGGTCTGTCAAATGGCTCGTGGGCCGGTCGTGGCTGAACTTGCCGAAGCACTGTCGTGGATCTCGTCGGGCGTGAACGCCCAGCGAGCCTACGACAAATTGGCCGAGGCAACCGACGAGGTCGCGGCCGCTCGCCTGTAT
>JABDJU010000310.1 GCA_013003325.1 Acidimicrobiales bacterium | reverse complement strand
GAGCCGCGACACGCTGACCAGCGACAGGACCAGGCCGAGCACGGTGGCGATCACATACGGGATCCACCGGTCACCAGCGCCTGCGTCCAGGCGGGCCTGAACCGCGGTCAGTCTGCGACGGAGCCGTCGGCGCAGCGGACTGTGACTCATCGGCGGAGGCTCATGAGGGAGCAGGCTCGATCAGCTCGGGGCCTTTGTTGCGAACGTTGTTGACCCGGGTCGTGATCCGGGTGACCTCGAGAAGATCGTCCGGGGCGGGAACAAGAATGTCGCTGACCTGGTCGACACCATTGTCCGGGTCCAGCCACCGGTCCCAATCCGAGGGTGGGACCAAGACCGGCATGCGATGGTGGATGGACTTCATCTCCTTGTTGGGGTCTGTGGTTATCAGCGTGCAGGTGATCAGCCACGGCAGGTCGTCGCCTCCAGCCTGTTCCATCGCTACGTCGTAGGCCTCGGTGCCGGGCTTGGGCTTCCACGCTTCCCAGAGACCGGCGAAGACTACGGGCTCGCCGTCCTTGCGGGTGATGAAGTAAGGGTCCTTCTGTTTCTGGCCATCGACCTTGTGCCACTCGTAGAACCCGTCGGCCGGCACCAGGCAGCGACGTTTCTTCACCGCACTTCGGAACGCTGGCTTGGTGGCCACCGTGTCGGCCCTGGCATTGATCATCCGCGAGCCGATCTTCTGGTCCTTGGCCCACGACGGAACCAACCCCCAGCGCATCGCCTCGATCTCGCGGTGCCCTTCACGCGCTCGCACAGTATGCACCTGGTTCGTCGGGGCCACGTTGTAACTAGGCTCCAGCTCGGCATCGGCGACCGACTCGCTCAGCACGGCCTGGAAATAGTCGGCCAGCTCTCCGGGCGGAGCTGTTGCCACGAACCGACCACACATGAAATCAAGCGTAGTGGAGCCCCTGGGGCCCGCTATCCTTTGCTCTCCAAACACGGGCTATGGCGTAGTTTGGTAACGCGCTGCACTGGGGGTGCAGAGATCGTAGGTTCAAATCCTGCTAGCCCGACGCTTGCCCCGTTCAGCCCCCGCCGCGAGCGGCTCTGAGGCATTCGACCAAATCGGGCTCCGATTCCTAAATAGGTGCCCTGAACATGCCGAGAGTCAAGTATGCCCGCGCCTACCGTCTCCTCGGAGCGGCAGGACTTGCCCGACGTGCGGATCGCAGCAGCCGCATTCTCGGTTTTCTTGACCGCTCTGGGCCTGTCTCTCTCGTGGAGTCACTGGCGCGCCGAGGCCCTGATCGCTTCCCCGCTCTGGGTCGTGCCTCTGATCGCCGTGGGCCTGGTGCTCGCACTGGTCACCAATTTCGAAATCGTGGTGCGAGGCGAACGCTTCGATCTCGCCTTCACCGAGGTACCAGCGGCCTTCGCGCTGGCATTCCTGAGCCCATGGCTGATGTCGGTGATCTGGCTGGGGGGCACGCTGGTCGTATCGTTCCGGTATCGGTCGGCTTGGTACAAGACGGCGTTCAACGGCGCGCTGGCGATCTTCCGAGTTGGTTTGGGGGTACAGCTGCTTCGGGCGCTGAACAGCGAAACGTCGGGGGTCGCCTGGTTGTTCACTATGGCGTTGTCGATCGCGATCGCCGAAACCGTCGCCACCTCGGCGATGACCGTGTTCGTGCGATGGGCTGCGGGGCGGCCACGCCCGCTCAGCGAGATCCTCACCGCCTCGGGCCAGTCGGTCGTGGGGGCGTCGATCGGCACCCTCGGCGTGATGACGGCTCAACTGCACGGATCGCTCTTGGTGCTTCCCGCCATCGTGATGGCGGTCATCGCTCTGGCATCACGCCAGCACATGAACGATCGACAGACCTACCAAGACCTCGAGGAGGTTCACGGCTTCCTGAAGACCCTCTCCGGCAGGGACCCCAGCGACGTCGCAAAACAGGGGCTGGAGGAGTTGCGTCGCATCATCAACGTACGTTGGACCGTTCTGGTCGATTCCAGCGGCGAACCGATCGAGGGTGCTGGCGAGGTGCCCCTGGATGTACGCGATGTCCTGGACGGAGCTGGCGACCCCGGTGGCGATGCGGGCATTGGTCTGCTGAGGGCTCAGATTTCCGCCGACCGGGAAATCGTGTCCTGCCTACCCGAGGCCGGGTCGCGCCGCCGGGCCGGCCGAATCGTACGCGCCACGGCCGACCTGCTGGCCAGCGCCATCGATCGGGCCAACCTACAGCTCAAGCTCGATTTCGACGCCACCCACGATCCGCTGACCGGGCTCCTGGCTCGAAGCGGCTTACTGCGTCGCTCCGACCGTCATCTTCAAGAGCACGAAGGGGCCGGCTCGATGCTGGTTCTGAAGCTGTCTCGATTCACAGAGGTCAACAACACGCTCGGCTTCAAGGCGGGTGACCTGCTGTTGCGAGAAGTTGCCCAACGCCTCTCGCGAGCTGTCCGCGACGACACAGTGCTCGCCAGGCTCGACGGCGAGTCCTTCGCCATCTTCATACCGGACAACGAGCGACGCTCAGCGCTCGATCTGGCCAATCGGGTACGAAACGCGATGCAGGAGACCGTGGCCCTGGACGGGGTGGAGCTCACGATTCTCATCCGCATCGGGATCGCCATCGGGCCCGGACACGGAACCACCACCGAGCAGCTCCTTCGGGCTGGCGACGTGGCATCAGATCTTGCCATGGACACTCAGCCCCCGGTCGTGATGTATCGGGCTGAGGCCGATATCCACTCCGAGTCCAAGCTCGAACTACTCCATCACATGCGGCGGGCACTGGAAGCAGAGGCCTTCGAAGTGTGGTTCCAGCCCAAGACCGACACGATCTCAGGGCTGGTCGTCGGGGCCGAGGCCCTCCTGCGCTGGAACGATCACGATCGCTGGATTCCACCCGATGAGTTCATCCCGGCAGCGGAAGCGGCGGGGATGATGAACGACCTCACCGACTTCGTGCTGCGCCGGTCCCTGTCGGCCGCAGCGGCGTGGCGCGACGCGGGGCACGAAATCGGGGTCGCCGTGAATCTGTCGCCGTCGTCATTGGAGGATCCGCAGCTTCCTAGCCGTATCGCATCAGAGTTGAGGCAATTCGATGTCGCCCCTCCCTGGCTGACGATCGAGATCACCGAGTCGGTGGTGATGGGTAGCGGCGACACAGTCGCCGAAGGCCTCCAACGGCTCCGCGCGCTCGGCATCCGCCTCTCGGTCGATGACTTCGGGACCGGATACTCATCGCTGCGATACCTGAAGGACTTGGACGTCGATGAGCTCAAGCTCGACCGGTCTTTCGTGCAAGACCTGGCAGTGTCTGATCGCTCCGAGACAATAGCTCGGGCGGTGGTGGGT
This sequence comes from Acidimicrobiales bacterium, assembly GCA_013003325.1. Lineage (GTDB taxonomy): Bacteria > Actinomycetota > Acidimicrobiia > Acidimicrobiales > SZUA-35 > JABDIY01. The sequence continues at coordinate 87 of JABDJU010000310.1, read as the reverse complement.
CTGGGCCACAGCCTGGGCCTCCGCGTCGTCGCCGAGGGGGTGGAGACGCCCGAGGCTCGCAAGCTGCTCCAAGACATGGGCTGCGAC
>JABDJU010000363.1 GCA_013003325.1 Acidimicrobiales bacterium | reverse complement strand
CCAGCGCAGGTCGTCTTCGTTGCCCGATGCGCCCACGGCGACACCGGAGGCGCCCAGCCCGATGAGGGCAGGTGTGTTGGGCATACAGCGAACTACCGCCGCCGAGGTGACAGCTTCGAGCGCGGCGGTGGTCACGCCGGCGCACACGCTGAGCAGTCGCGGGACGTCGGGAAGTCCGCAAGCGACCGCCACCGCGAGGTGCGGTTTCACCGCCAGGACGGCGGGGACAGCGGGAGCAGCCCGGTCTGAGACGGTGACAGCGGGGAAGGTTTCAGTCAGAACCGCCCGAACCGCGGCCAGCGGCTCGATCACCGCCAGTTCCGACGCCGGGGCGAACGTGTCGATCAAGCCGGCGAGGAGCGCCTGACCCATCTTCCCTCCACCGATGATCTGTAGTTCCATCGTGTTCGAGGCTACCGGACCTCGACTAGACGCAGGGGTGGAGCTCTCGGGAGCTGACGTCGGCATAGATGCGGCGCAATCGACCGGCTGAGGTAGACCAGGTGTAGGTTCTGGCCCGGGCGGCAGCGCTGATCGACATCCGTCGCGCCAGCAACGGGTCGTCGAGGAGCAGGTCGATGTGGGCCGCCCACCGATCGGGATCTCGCTCCTCCATCAGAAACCCGGTGACGCCTGAATCGACCAGGGTCAACAGGCCTCCGACCGCGCTGGCGATGACCGGCGTGCCGCAGGCCGACGCCTCCAACGCAACGAGGCCGAACGACTCGGATCGGCTGGGCACCAGAGAGATGTCGGCGGCCCGATAGAAGGTGGACAGCAAGTGGTGGGGCTGGGGATCGACAAACCTGACTCGGTCACCCACATCGAGCTGCTCGATGAGTGCGTTGATTCGGGCCAGCTCGGCCTGGCCCTGCTGCCCGCTCGCTCCCCCGATCACCCAGAGTTCGGTATCGGTGTGCTCGCTGGCGGCGAGCGCTCCGACCGCAACATCGAGGCCCTTCAAGGGTTGGATCCGACCGACGAAGAGTAGCAAGGGATTCGACCCGGCACCGATCGCTTGCCGAGCCCCCGCCTGACTACCCGGAGAGAAGAACGCCTGATCCACGCCGGGGGGCACGATCTCGATCCGTTCCCTCGGGGCGAAGTAGAACTCCTCGAGTTGGTCGGCTTCGGCCAGGCAGTTGGCCAGCACCACATCGGCGCACGCCATTACCGCCGCTTCAGCCTTGGCTCGACTCTCCGGTTCATGGTCGCCGCTCACAGCCTTGACACGAGCCAGCGTGTGAAACGTGGTGATCAACGGCAGGTTCAACTTCTGTTTGAGCTGTAGACCGGACACGCCGGACAGCCAGTAGTTGGCATGAATGGCGTTGGCACCCCAGCCCTCGATGTCGGAAGCTACCCAGTCGGTGAACTCCCCGACGTGGCTGGAAAGCTCCTCCTTGGGCTGGTCGGTGGGTCCGGCCGGCACGTGCACGACCTCGAATCCGGGCTCGATCTGGACCCGTTCGGGCAGTCTGTCATCCCATCGACGGGTGTACGCTCTGCACTCGACGCCCGCCTGGGCCAGCGCCGACACCAGCTCACGGACATAGACATTCATGCCGCCGCCGTCACCCGTGCCCGGCTGGGCCAATGGGCTGGTGTGCAACGACAGGACGACGAGCTTCTGCACGGTTCAGCCCTCGATCTCAGCGTCGTCGATCGGCGCATGTTCGACGAAGGACTTGTACACCTCCAGCAGGGCGCGCTTCTGCACATCGTTGAGTTCGGGAGCACTGCGGATCGCTGCGACGAGATCGGAGCGTTCAGACCGCTCGTCGAGAATGCCGGCCTGCACATAGAGCGTCTCGGCAGAAATGGACAGGCCGCGGGCAATCTGCTGCAGGATGTCGGCAGAAGGCTTGCGGAGGCCGCGTTCGATCTGTGAGAGATACGGGTTGGAGATTCCGGCTACTTCGGACAGCTTGCGTAGGGACATCTGAGCCAACCGTCGCTGCTCCCGGATGAACGCTCCCAGATCTGGTGTCTTTGATTCGCTCATGATCGTTGACCCTTCGGTCGACCTGTTCCTGCCGTTAGGACCCCTCGGCGCCGAGAACGGCGTCGACCGATGCCTCCCCGTCGCGATAGCGCCGTCCGATCTCGGACTGGATGGCATCGATTCGCTCGTGCAGGGCCCGACGGGTCCGGGACAAGTCTTGTTCGAAGTCGCTGATCCGGCCGAACAGCTCGTCGAGCTGGCCCTGTTCGAGGTGTTGGACGCCGCTCAGAACCGTGGGCGATGCGATCGCCTCCAGACGATCGACGAGAACGCCGCCAACCTCACCGGGGAACCCCACCCTCACGTCGGGTCGAGCTCCGGGAGTCCGGGCCGGGTTGGCGTCGTCGGCAAGTATGTCGGGAAGATCGAACAGCAGCCCTGCCACATCGTCGCCGCTACGCCGCCGGGCCTCGTGAATCACGATGTCGAGACGACCTTGGGTCAGCCGGCGAACCATCGACACGTCGCTCTCGACACCGGCACAGCTGGTGCGGAGTTCGCGCAGTTCCTGGAGGGGACGGGTCCGAATACCGTCGAGGATGTCTGAGGCAAGCAGCCCGTCAATCGTGGGAGTCACATCGCCATGGTACTGCCGCTGACCGCAGGCCCCTTGCGCAGGTGAACCACCTAGGCGTCGGCGAGAAGTGGCAGCAGCACGAGCCACAGGGGTGCGGTGAGCATCGCGCTGTCGAGCCGGCGTAGCCCGGGGGCGTAGGCGCCGCCGCGAGGGAGGACCGCTGAGGCCAACAGCTGGCCGACCACACAGCACAGCGCGGTCAGAACGGCGAAGGCGGTGAGGCTGTCCTGGGTGAGCGGCTCGGGCGGAATCAGCCGGAGGGCAAAGCCAGCGACGGCCACCGACACCAGCCCCGCGATCGGTCCCTCGACGGCATTGGGGGAGCCGGTGCCGACCAGGAAGTCGGCCGCCTCGTAGGCCGACACCAAGGCCAGCATCACGACGAAGGCGCGCGGCTCGGCCACGGCGACGGCGACGATGGCACCGCCGGCGACGCCGACGGGAATGGCGCACCGCACCAGCAGCGCACCGATCTCGATCGCACGGTCGAGCCCGATGCCGCCACCGAACCAGGCTCCGGTGAGGAGGGCGAGAAGCGTGGTCACGATGGTGGCCATCCCCAGCCCGAACGCACCGCCCCAACCACCGAGTGCGGTCAGCAATGCCAGGACCGCGGCCAGGAAACGGAACGTGGGGACCGACACGATGTTGCCGACCCGGTGAGCCGAGCGACCGGCGGCGGGGTCGGTGACCCAGGCGTGGCCCACCTGAAAGCCGCCGACGGTGACTGCGACCGACACCGGGATGATCGTGAGAATCCCCGCGACCCAGGCCGCGCCCAGCACGGTCGCAAACCACAGGATCCCCAGGCTGATCTTGGGGCCCTCGGTGCGGTAGGGCACCGCGAATCGGAAGTTGTTCCAGCGGTCTTCCCGTTGAGCAGCCCGGCTGTTGACCGCGGCCTGTCGTCGCGCCCGCCGCGCTACGCGATGGTCGCGTTCGGGCTCGCTGGCGGTTGTCATCCTCCGGATACCGGCGGCAGGACCGCGAGCTCATCGTCGGGGCCCACCGGCGTCGACCCGTCGGCGGGGGTGCCGTTGACCCACACCTGCGAGGCCGCCACCACCGCTGCGAATTGGTCGCCGAAGGTCGCCTGTGCCTCGCGCAGGACCGACTCGACGGTGCCGTCGGCAACCTCGATGCGACCGGTTCCGGCCGCCTCACGAGCCTGGGCGAACAGACGCAAACGTGCCACGGCGCGAGTCTAGGGGACGTATCAATCGGTCATGGGTCGTCGATTGCAGGCATACTCACCTGCGATGATCACTTCCCTGCTCGTGGTTCGGCACGGTCAGTCCACCTGGAACGCCGAGCGTCGATGGCAAGGCCAGGCCGACCCGCCGCTGTCAGCGTTTGGACGCCAGCAAGCCATTCGAGCGGCGGTGTCGCTCGGTGACGTGACACACGCGATCGATGCGGTGGTTACCTCCCCGCAGCTTCGGGCCGCCGAGACCGCGGAACTTCTCGTGCAGCACGCGGCGCCTGCAGCCGCGGTCACATCCATCGTGCACGATCCCGATCTTTGCGAGCGATCGGCGGGCGAGTGGAGCGGCCTCACCACCACTGAGATCGACGCTCGCTACCCCGGGTTCCTCGCGTCGGGTCGCCGACCCGATGGCTTCGAGACCGACGATTCGCTGTTCGAGCGGGTCGATCGAGCGCTCCGATCGATCGAACGCCGCTTCACCAACCAGACCGTCCTCGCCGTGTGTCACGGAGGTGTGATCAACACCCTGGTGGCGATGTCGGGCACCTCGACGGGGAGGCTTCCCAATCTTTCCGGCCACCGGGTCACGATGACCGGCGGCGACATGAATGTCGGAGAGCGATTCGATCTGCTGGACGAAGCCTTTCGAACCGGCGGCGATTCGTCGAGGGTGTAGCGACCTCAGCCGCCGGTCAACCCAACTCCATCAGGGTGGCGTCGATCGCATCGAGCTCACTGACAAGCCGATCGATATCGTCCATCGTGGGCAAGACGACCTCGACCGGGTCGTCGAGCACCGCCGTGCCCGACCCGTGTGAGCCGAAATGGGAGAATGCCTGCGTTTCACCGAACTCGGGTGCCATGGCCGACGAGCGTAGTGCTCTGGCCCCGTTGAGTGGTGGCAGGCAACGCGACCGAGATGAGGTAGACGTTTCTACTGTCCAAAGTTCTCTGACAAGGGCAAACGGGCGATGGTCACCGCACGGGGAACGCCGACACCTTCGAGGTCGATCACCTCGACCGATTCGGCGTCGACGACGACCACCTCGTTGCCGGCGCTCGACCGCCGTAGCGCCACGGCGGTGGAACCATCGAAGGCGAGCGAGGTGACCACCTCACCCGACCCCCCAACCGGCTGGGCCAGGATGTCCGCTCCGGTGGTGAGTTCGACGGCGAAGAGCTCGGTCTCCAGTTCGACCCCGTCGGATCGGTACTGGACCACCGTGAACAAAACCGCTTCGCCATCGGGGCTCATGGCGACTGCACCCACTGTTGGCCGGGCCGACTCAAAGCACACCAAGGGGCCGAAGGGGTTGATCGTGAGTGGTGTGCCGTCGCCTGCCACGAAGTCGACCGAGCCGCACGCCTCGTCGCGGGTGGCGATAGCGACGATCCCCCCCGAACTGGAGAGATCGATGAGCTCCTGGCCCGGTTCAAGCGAGGTGAGCACGGTCGACTCATTGTCGATCAGGCGTGTGCGGATGATCTGGCCGGCCCGTTCGGTGAGCACTTCGGGCGTCCCTGCGCTGTAGCCGACTTCGACGAAGTTTCCCTCGGCCTCCACCGCTCGGACACCCCCGCCGGTACCGGGGAACCATCGAATCTCTCCGGTCACGGCTTGGAGCACGAGGCCTCCGAACAGGTCATCCCGAGCTCGAATCCACCTCGACGACGGTTCGGTGGGCTCGGTCGTAGCGGTGGTCGTGGGCCCACCCGCGCCGTCGTCGTCGACCGTTGTGGTGGACACAGCGGTCGTGGTCGGTTCGCCATCGTCCTCGGCTTCCTCCAGGAGGATCAATGGGCGAAACTCCGAGAAGCGGTCCGGCCCGGGGATCTGCGCGATCACGCCCACTCGATCCGTCGTGAGCACGATGATCGACGGCACGTAGTCGGCTGGGCGCGGCGGCAACGCCTCGAAGGCGACCTGACCGGGGAGTGTCGCTCCGGTTGCGTCGGAACCTCCGTCGTCGGCACCGTTGTCGCCCTGTTCAGGGACCGAGCTGGTCGGGAACGACCCCAAGTACGGCTCGCCCAGGGATCCGCATGCCGCGCCCACCATGGAAATGAGAAGAACCAAACTCCGGACCCGGTACATCGTTCCTATGGTCGCGCACTTTGCTCGCTCCCCTACGGAGCGTCCGGTGGTCATTCCGGGATCAGAATGGGCGACGACCCATCTTGATCTGAATCAGTGCCTCTTTCATGTCGTCGGCGCTCATCGGCCGGGCGTAGTGGAAGCCCTGACCGATCGTGCACCCGATCTCCATCAGCCGTTTAGCCTGGTCCTGGGTTTCGATGCCGTGAGCGGTGACCTCCAACCCGAACAGTTCGGCCAGGTCAGCGACGGCACGAACCAACTTGACCGACGCTCGACTCCCGGCGATCTGACGGGTCAAGCTCCTGTCGATCTTCGCCGCCGTGAACGGTAGTCGGTGGGCCGAGGCGAGGTTGAGGTAGCCGGTGCCGAAGCCCCCGAGCGCAACCGCCGCACCTTCGGTCCTGAGCTGGTTGAGCACGCCGTAGATGTAGTCCTGGTCCATGACTGGGTTCTCGGTCAGTTCGAGCCCGAGTCGCAGTCGCTCGTCGTACCGGATGACGTTGAGCATGGCCTTCTCGAAGTCAGGAGCGAGCACCTCATCGGGATGAACGTTCACCCACAACGTGGCGTCCTGCATCAAGCCGCCGGTGATCCATCCATAGGTCTCACGGAGGGCCTGTTCGATCACGAGCCGGCCGATCGGCAATCCGAGGTTCGCTCGGCGAGCGGTTTCGAACAGCTCCTGGTTGGAAACGACCCGGCTGTCGTGAATCCAGTGGGCGTATGCCTTGATCGCGACGACAGCGCCGGTTTCGAGATGGACGTCGGGTTGATAGCGCGTCCCCAACGTGCGGTCGACCACGGCGCGGTGCAATGCTTCGGCCATCGTCAACCGGCTGCGTTGCCGGTCGCGTTGATCGGGTTCAAACATTGCTCCGACCGTTCCAGCGCTCGTCTTGGCGACGGCGAGCCGGGTTGCCGACAGCAGGTCCTCCGCCGTCTTGTTCTCATCATCGAGCACGGCACACCCGATGCGGGGGCCGATCAGGTTTGAGAGCCCATCGATCACAATCGGCCGCTTCATTACCCGCACCAACTCGTCGAGCAGCTCCATTCCATCGGCTGCACGGCGCAGTCGGGGCGCAAAGCCGATGATCTCGCCCCGCGGCGACCCCACCGCCTTGATCCCCGAGTGAGCGTCGCGCAACCCCTCAAGGAGTTCGGGGCGCAGCAACCCGAACTGGTCTTGGTGGTCCTCCACAATGCCGAAGGGCCGGTGCCTGACCCGGAACACGACCACAGTTCCGCCGTCGGCCGTGGCCTTGTCGATCTCGGTATCGAGCAACGCAGAGAGCTGCTGGATGCTGAAGGGACGATCCTCCCACGACACCAGCTCGGCGTCGTCAGCGGGCATGCCCGCCAGCAAGCGGCGTTTCTCGGCGATCGTGAGATGGGTGGAGGGCTGGTTCATGAGAAGAGGCCCAGATTGATCGGGCGTTGGTACTCAATCGGCCACTACACCCATCAGGTTGAGTGGGCCAGAATCCGATTCGTTCGGCTCGGCTACCCAGGGCAGGTACGATTGGCGGGCCGATCCGGTGTGCACCAGCTCATCGTGTCTGCCCCTGTAGCCAAGCGGTAAGGCAGTGGACTTTTAATCCAAAGATCGTGGGTTCGAATCCCACCGGGGGTACGCATGCCAAAGAAGAACATCACACTCGACACCCCGTTCAAGCGAGGCGAGCGCGTCATGCTGGTGGCTCCGATCACCGGGCGTACCGCCGGAGAGCACGGCAAAGTGAAACTGATCGCCGGCTTCGACGACTGGAAGCGATACTGGATTCGGTTTTCCGATGGCGAACTGATCGGTTCGGTCGACCACGGCGACCTCGTACGCCCGGCCATGTATCAGCAGTGGAAAGACCACCGTGCGGCAGAGGCCGAACGAGCAGCGGCAGCACAATCGACAGCGGCGTCGCCGGCGGCAGTCGAGGCAACCACCGGCGGAGCAGGAGGCGGAATCGCCGACCAGATCCCTGCGCTCCTGCTCGAACGAAGCAGAGCGGCCAAGGCCCGCCTAAAGGGCGGCTAGAGATCTGATCCTCGTGGCGCAGGGCGGCACTCGGCGCGCCTATTGCGCTGCGGGCGAGCTCTATCATCGTCGAGATGCAGCTGCTCCGCACCAGCATGATGATGCTGGTGGTGGTGCTCACCGCATGCACAACCGGCAACGAGCCAGGATCGAGCCGGCCGCTGCTGCCGACCAACCAGACCACGCTCATCTCCACGGTCACCACCGCCGACGTGCCGTTGACGTCCTCCACCTCTTCGAGCCAAGGGACGTCGGCGCCGACCGTGGTGGTTCCCCAACGTCCCCGCGGTCTCAGCAGCCTCGAACTCACCGACGAAGACCTTGCCGACATCGTCCTGCTCAGCCCTTCGGTTCAGGACGTTCTACCCCACGACCGCACCGCCGTTACCGAGGGGCTCGCATTCATCGACGATCAGCGACTGCTCGAAAGCACCGGATTCTACGGTCGCTCCTCTCGGCGGATCATCAACGTGACCGAAGGCGACCTGGGTTCGGTGGTGAGGTTGACTCCCGAGCTGTACGGGACCGGTATTGCCCTCCTGGTCGGCGTCGATGGGCCGGAGGGGGCTCAGTTCACCAAGCACGAGGGGGTGATGCAGCGGTTCAACCTCGACGATCTCGAGACCACCGCAACCGTGCGCCTCGACGCTGAGATCAACGGTGCCTGCCCGCTGTCGGAGAACGAGATCGCCCTGAGCACCGCCGACGGTGGCCTTGCCATCGTGGCCAGCCCGTCGCTCGAGACCCTGCGAACCATCGATCCGGTGGCCGGATCGACCCCGCTGTCCACCCTGACCGACCTCAGCTGTGCGTCCGGGGCCATTTGGGCGATCGTCGGCACGAGCAGTGT
>JABDJU010000282.1 GCA_013003325.1 Acidimicrobiales bacterium | reverse complement strand
GCCCTTCATCATCTATCAGGTCGAATCCTCGGCCCTGGTGGAGGGACTGAGTTTCGAACCGGTCGTCGCGACCGGCCCGACCGAGGAGAACATCACCGATGCGAGCACGCGATTCGACATCGGCTGGGAGAGCCAGGCCGTAGCTCACTACAACAACCCTGCGGGGTTCCGGTCGCTGCCCGCCGAGGACGGCCCGGCCGACTGGGCCCGGGTGAGCACGCTGGCCAGCCTCGATGGCGACCCTGTGACCCCGGCACAGGTTTCCGACATAGTCGTAGGCCGCAACTCTGTCTCGTTCTCCGTCGACCGGATAGGAACACCGGTTCTGGTGAAGGTCAGTTACTTCCCCAACTGGGACGTAACCGGAGCTGACGGCCCGTATCGAGCCGGCCCCAACCTGATGGTCGTGGTGCCCACCGCCAACGACGTCGAGCTGAACTATGGCTACACCTCGGCGGAGTACCTGTCGTTCCTTTTCTTCGCCATGGGTTGTGCCGGAGCGGTCCTGCTGGCTCTCGACAGGGCTCGTGCCAATCGCAGAGGTGATGATGCGGGGATCTCGGCCCGAGTCGACGACGGCGTAGATGAGCGGCTCGAGCCCGACCTCTTCGCAAAGCTTCTCGCCGAGTCGGGCCGCGATGGCGCACTCGGACTCCGGGCCGACAACGCTCCGACCCCCGCCAACCCTGAAGTCGGCCTGGCCGACCGGATGCTCGGGGCCCTCGAAGCCGAGGGCACTGCCGCCGACCCTGACGCTGTCGCTCTTGCCCTGGATGATCAACTGCCGCCGGTGACGGAGGAAGAGTGAGGTCGCGATTGCGGCGATTTGTCCTCGTCGGTCTCGTCGCAACCGCTCTCGACATCGGCGTCCTCTTGGCTATCGCCAACCGCATCGGGGACGGCTTGGAGTGGGCGGCCAACATCATCGCCTTGGCGACGGCATCGGTGTTCGCCTACTTCGGTAATCGCCTGTTCACATTCCGAGCTGATCGCGAGGCGAGATGGGTCCGCCAGCCGGCCCTTTTCTTCGCCACCGCAACCTTCGCCGCCGCCCTGGACACCGTCGTGTTGTACGTCGGTCTCGGTGTAACCGATCGGCTGCTCCTCGCCAAGATCCCAGCGGTCGCAGCCGGTGCGGTCCTCCGATGGGGTGTGTACCGATGGATACTCTTCGGCCGGGTGCGGCGGGAGCTGGCTCTCAGGGTCGACCGCCCGCCCTCGCCCGGCCATTTCCGGCTCTCGGTTGTCGTCCCTGCGTTCAACGAGGCGGACCGGATCGCCGATTCGATCCAGGCCCTGCGGGGGGCATTGGTTTCGGAGGTCGGCGACGACGAACTACAGATCCTGATCGTCGATGACGGCTCGACCGACGACACGGCTTCCGCCGCACGAAACGCCGGAGCCGATGTGTTGATCCAGCCTGAGAACCGTGGGAAGGGCGCTGCGGTTCGAGCCGGCGTCATCGCCGCCGAAGGTCGCACGGTCGTTTTCACCGATGCCGACCTCGCCTATCCGCCAGCTCATGTGCTCGACATCATGCGGGAGGTCGAATCCGGCTGGGATGTGGTGGTCGGCAGCCGCCGACACGAAGACACCACCACCCTGGTGAAGGCCCGCTGGTTTCGCGAGCTCGGCGGGCGCTTCGTCAACCGGCTTACCCATCTCGTGCTGCTCGGGCATTTCCGCGACACTCAGTGCGGCATCAAAGGCTTCCGGGGCGACATCGGCAAGGTGATCTTCGAGCGGTGCCGCATCGACGGTTTCGCCTTCGACGTCGAGGTGTTCCTCATCGCCGAACAGGATCGACTCTCCCTCACCGAGATCCCGGTGTCGGTAGAAAACCGACAAGGCTCCACCGTGCGATTGCTGCAGGACACCGTCCACCTGTTCATCGACTTGGTACGGCTTCGAAGAGCCGCTGGCTGGGGCTGGTATGCCCCCAACCCCACCCAGCGCGACGTGCTCGAGCAACGTACCGAGCGACCGACCCGCGACCGCAGGCAGGGCGGCGACCGCCGCGCCCACACCGATGGGTCCAAAGAACCATCGCCCGCACCCGCTCCCGGGTCCTAGATTGTGGTGGTGCAGGATCTCTCCGTCATCGTCAAGGCCTACGACGTCCGTGGGGTGTACCCCTCCCAGATCGACTCCGCGACGTGTGAAGCGCTCGGGGTTGGCTTCGCTGAGTTCATAAAGACGGTGGAGCCTGACACGGCAGAAGTCGTCATCGCCCACGACATGCGTCCTTCGGGCCCCGAGCTGGTCGACGCGTTCACCCGAGGGGTCAATCGCCAGGGCCTCGATGTGGTCAACATCGGGCTGGCATCAACCGACATGATGTACTTCGCCTCGGGTCGATTGGACAAGCCGGGAGTCATGTTCACCGCCTCCCATAATCCGGCCCAGTACAACGGCATCAAGGACTGCAAATCGGGGGCAGCTCCGATCGGGCAGGACACCGGGCTCGGCGCAATGCGCAGTGGTGCTGAAGCGTTCTCGAGAGGCGAGATCGAGGCCGCCGGCCAGCCTGGCTCGTCCCGCAGCCACGCGTTGCTCGACGACTTCGCCCAGCACGTGTTGAGCTTCATCGACACCGGTGACCTCCGCCCGCTCAAGGTGATCGCTGACACTGCAAACGGAATGGGCGGCTACGTAGTACCGGCGGTGTTCGATCACTTGCCCTTCGATCTCGAGGTCATGTACCCCGAGCTCGATGGCACGTTCCCGAACCATCCGGCCGATCCGATCCAGGTGGAAAACCTCGCCGATCTCCGGGCTCGGGTGGTCGAGACCGGCGCCGACATCGGGCTCGCCTTCGACGGTGACGCCGATCGTGTCTTTCTCGTCGACGAAAAGGGCGAACCGGTCAGCGGGTCGCTGACGACCGCCCTGTTGGCCAAGGCCACCCTCGCCGCCACGCCGGGCGCCAAGATCATCTACAACCTCATCTGTTCCGACGTCGTGCCCGAAGTGGTCGCCGAGAACGGTGGAACACCGATCCGCAGCCGGGTCGGCCACAGCTTCATCAAACAGCAGATGGCCGACGAGGGTGCCGAATTCGGCGGTGAACACAGCGCTCATTACTACTTCGCCAAGAACTGGAGGGCCGACAGCGGCTTGATCGCTGCTGTGATGGTGCTCGCTCAACTCAGCGCCAGCGGGGGAACGCTCAGCTCTCTACTGCAGCCGCTCAAGCGCTATGCCGCATCGGGGGAGATCAATACGAGGGTCGAGGACGCCGAGAAGGTCATCGCCTCGGTCAAGCAGCACTATGCCGCCGGTCAGCAAGACGAGCTCGACGGCTTGACCGTTCGCAATGACGGCTGGTGGTTCAACCTGCGGGCATCCAACACCGAGCCGCTCCTGCGGCTGAACCTCGAAGCGGGCTCCGACGAAGAGGTTGCCGCCCGGGTCGCCGAGGTCCAGGCAGTCATGGCGAGCTGAAGTTCTGTGGAATTTCTCAACTGCGAGGTTCAGGAGTATGCGTGGGGTGACACCGAGTCGATCCCCGGACTCCTGGGTGAGGACCCTGACGGGACCCCCAAGGCAGAGTTGTGGATGGGAGCTCACCCGAGGGCATCGAGTCGCACCGAGTCGGGGACGCCCCTGAACGATCTGATCGCCGCCGATCTCGATTCCACTCTCGGCCCCACGACCGCAGCGCGGTTCGGCCAATTGCCGTTTCTGTTCAAGGTCCTCGCCGCTGCCGCGCCGCTCTCGATTCAGAGCCATCCCACGTTGGAGCAGGCGATCGAGGGGTTCGCTCGCGAGAATCGGGAAGGCATTCCGATCGATGCACCCGATCGCGTGTACCGAGATCCCAACCACAAGCCCGAACTGATCGCCGCTGTCACCCCGTTCGTCGCGAAGTGCGGGTTTCGGCCACTCGCCGAGAGTCGGCAGCTCTTCTCGCTCATGGCCGCTCAGGGGGGCTGCGACGCGCTTCGACCGATCGCTCAGATCCTGGAGGAGCCAGGCGACGCAAGCACGATCTACAAGAACACGCTGGCATACATCCTCGGTTCACCTGCGTCGCAGGAGGTGAAGATCGCCGACGCAACGATGCTGGCGTCGATGGTGTTGAGGGGCACCCCACAGGCCGCTGATCATGACGACGAACTCGGATGGACCGACGCCATCATCGACGCCTTCCCCAACGACTCAGGCGTGTCCGTAGCACTCCTGCTGAACCACGTTGTTCTCGAACCGGGTGACGCGATCTTCCTCGAGGCTGGGAACCTTCATGCCTATCTGTGGGGAACCGGGATGGAGCTGATGGCCAACAGCGACAATGTGGTGCGAGGCGGTCTCACACCGAAGCATCGGGATGTCGCCGAGCTGCTGAACGTGGTGGATTGCTCGCCGATCGAGGTGCCCATACAGCATCCACCTCCCGGTACGTGGACCTACAACAGTCCCGTTCCGGAATTCACGTTGGATCGGCTGGTCGACCCCGACGACGCGGCGGTTCCCACCGGCCCCGAGATCATCTTTGTGCAGACCGGTTCGCTTCAGCTCGAGTCCTCCCGAGCCACCGTTGATGCTGCCGCTGGTTCGGTGGTCTGGATCCCGGCCGACGAGGGTCTGTACTCGATCAGGGGCAGCGGCACGTCGTGGCGGGCCAGGGTTTGAGGACAGCGAGTCCGTCGACCACCAACTACGCTGCAGCGCGTGACTCTGGAATCGTTTCTGCTCGAGATTCTGGCCTGTCCCGAGGACAAAGGCCCCCTGTACTACATCGAGGATGAAGACACCCTCTACAACCCTCGTCTCACCCGGCGCTACCGCATCGAAAACGACATCCCCGTGCTTCTGATCGACGAGGCCGAGACCGTCGATCAGACAGAACACGAGCGCATCATGGCACGGGTCGAATCGGAGTCGATCGCCCCTACCTGGGAGGAAGACAAATGAGCGAGCGGATCGACACGCTGGGGATGTGGGATGCGATGCTCGCCCTGCCCGAACAGGTCGAGCAGTCGATGGCAGCCATCGGCACCATCGGCGGGCTGCCCAACATCTCTCAGCTCGAACACGTGATCATTCTCGGAATGGGCGACAGCGGATTCGGCGGCGATGTCGCCGCCGCCTCGGCCCGACCCTTCAGTTCGCTCCCGATCGTGGTGTACGGCGGCTACCTCCCGCCGAGCTGGGTCGGGTCCACCACCCTCGTGATCGCGATCAGTGCTTCGGGAACGACCGAAGAGACGCTCGAGTCGTTGGAGGCTGCGGTCGAGAGCGGTGCATCCCTAGTAGCCGTCACTAGTGGAGGAGAGCTGGAAAGCCTGGCCCGGAGGGCCAGCGCTCCCGTCCTGCCTGTGGTCGGTTCGGCCCCCATGCCGCGTGCTGCGCTGGGAGCGATGGCCGTACCGGCGATGCTGACCCTCGAGCAGCTAGGACTGTTCCCCGGTGCCCGGACATGGCTGACCGATGCGGTTCAACAACTGAAGAAGCGGCGTGACGAGCTCAGCGGCGACGCCTCGCCAGCTCGCGAGGTCGCCCGCCGGATCGGTCGCACCATGCCGATCATCTACGGTGGGGGCGTGATCGGTACCACCGCTGCCAAACGGTGGAAGATCGCGGTGAACCACAACGCCAAAGCGCCGGCGTTCTGGGCCCAGATGCCCGAGCTGTGCCACAACGAACTGGTCGGCTGGGGCCAGCATGGCGACGTCACCCGGCAGGTCTTCACCGAGATTCAACTCCGGCACGAGTACGAGCACCCCCAGACCTCACGCCGTTTTCAATACGTCGAGGAAAAGACACTCGAGGTGATGAACGACATCGTGTCGGTCGAAGCCGCCGGCGAAGGGCCGGTGGCGCAGTTGCTCGACCTGGTGATGGTCGGCGACATGGTGAGTCTCGAACTCGCCGCCGTCGAAGGCCTCGATCCGGGCCCGCTTCCGATCGTCGACGATCTCAAAGCATGGCTCGATATGGCGGCTTCCTAGTTCAAGAACTTCCTGAGCCCGGCGGCGGCGGCGTCACCGATTTTGTTGAAGATAGGACCCAACAGAGGATCGAAGATCTTCAACGGCCCATTGAGGTAAAGGTCGGCGGCATAGGTC
>JABDJU010000274.1 GCA_013003325.1 Acidimicrobiales bacterium | reverse complement strand
GTGTGGAGAGTTCGAGGAACGGGGTGTCGTCGTCGATTACGAGGTCGATGCGATCGCGGACCATCACCTTGCCGCGTTTGAGGTGGCGCTCGATGCTGCGGTCGCGGCCCTCACCGCCGCCGATTGCCCAGCGCATCCGTTCTTGGAGCGTGCCGGTCAACTCCCGATAGGCGTCGGCGTTGGCGGCGAACTCGGCCGAACCGGTATCGATCTTCGACCGGATAGGTCTCATGGAGTGAATTGATAGTCCCGATCAGGGCAAACCCACAATCCTCACGACCAGGCGTCGATGACAACGGCGGAGACAGCCGCTCCTACGATGAGCCGATGGACCCTCGGACTCCGGTGATTGTCGGTGCCGCCCAGCTCAACGGGTCGGGAGACGAGAACGAGCCGGTGGCGATGATGGCCGAGGTCTCGGGTCGTGCTGTGCCGGCCGGGCTGACCCTCGATCAGATCCGGGTGGTCAAAGGGGTCTGGCCCTACTCTGATCCCGGCACCCGCGTGGCCGAGAAGATCGGCCAGACCCCCTCGACCACCGGCATCACCCAGTTGGGCGGCAACGAGGCTTACGACCTGTTGAATCAGACCGCCCTCGACATTCAGATGGGCGGCTTCGATGCGGTGTTGATCTGTGCTGCTGAGACGATGCGAACCCGCAGGCGCGATCGTCGAGCGGGAAAGAGGTCGGCCTACCTCGACGAAGCCGATGGAGCCATCCCCGACTTCGAGTACGGCGACGACGTCGAGTTCTGGGACGATGCCGATTGGACGGCTTGGGGGGTCGAGGCGGCCAACTTCTATGCCATGGCGGCCAGCGCGGTTCGGCACCGGCTCGGGTTGTCGCCCGAGGACTACCTGACTCAGACCGCCGAGCTGTGGGCCATCGGAAGCGCTGTGGCCGCCGACAACCCCAACGCGTCGATTCGAACCGCGGTGTCGGCCGACGAAATCGCCACCGTGTCAGCCACGAACCGGATGATCGCCGACCCGTTCCCGAAGCTGATGACGAGCAACATCAACGTCGACCAGGCTGCGGCCGTCGTGCTGTGCACCGCCGAGGCCGCTCGAGCGGCCGGCACCGACCCGGGGTCGTGGGTATTCCCGTTGGCCGGGACCGGCAGCCACGATGCCTGGGTGGCCCGCTCCCGGGACTCCTTCGCCCTTAGCCCCAGCATGCGGATCACCGGACGGCTAGCCCTCGAACTGGCAGGGGTGCAGCTGGAGCAGGTCACCAATCTCGATCTCTACAGCTGCTTCCCTTCTGCTGTGCAGACCGCCCAGCACGAACTGGGCGTCGACCCAGCGACGCCGTTCACCCTGACCGGCGGCATGACCTTTGCCGGCGGGCCGTTCAACAGCTACGGGATGCACGCCATCGCCCAAGCCGTCCACTGTCTTCGGGATCAGCCAGGGTCGGCTCTCCTCACCGGCAACGGCGGCTGGTTCACCAAGCACGCGTTCTGCGTGCTCGGATCCGAACCTCCTCTCGACCGATTCCGTTACGAGCGCCCGCAAGCACTTGTCGATGGCGAACCGGTTCGACCGCTGATGACGGCACCACCCGATTCGGCCACCATCGACGCCTACACGGTGACCTACACCGCCGACGGTGAGCAGGAACGGGCGATCATGGCGGTGTCGGACGCGACCGGGGCACGGTCGTGGGCCACCACCACCGATCCCGACACCATGACGGCCCTCGTGGCAGCCGACTGTGTTTCGATGCCGGTGTCGACACGAGGCGAACCGCCGGTACTCCAGGCCCGCCTCTGAACGTTTTAGAGGCAGCCGCACACGCCACTAGCCTCGCCGTATGAAAGCTGTCCTTTCCCATGCGCCCGGCGGTCCCGAGACCCTTTCGATCGAGGAGGTGCCGGCGCCGTCGGCCGGGCCGGGCAAGGTAGTGATCGAGGTCAAGGCAATCGGGGTCAACTTTCCCGATTCGTTGATCATCCAAGACCTCTACCAACTGAAACCGCCCCGACCATTCGCCCCCGGCGGCGAACTTTCCGGTGTGGTCACCGAGGTGGGCGAGGGGGTCACCAACCTTGCCGTCGGCGACCGAGTGTTGGCCGTCCCTGGCCACGGTGCCATGGTCGAATCGATCGAGGTGGACGCGGCGAGTTGTATCCCGATCCCCGATGGCATGCCCTTCGACGATGCAGCCTGTCTGCTGCTCACCTATGCCACCAGCTATTACGCACTCAAGGATCGAGCCAAGGCCCAGCCGGGCGAGTCGTTGTTCATCCTCGGCGCCTCCGGTGGCGTGGGCCTCGCCGCGCTTCAGCTGGGCAAGGCCATGGGCCTTCGGGTGATCGCAGGCTGCTCGAGTCAGGACAAGCTCGATCTGTGCATAGAGCACGGCGCCGATACAGGCATCGTGTACGAACGACAGCCCTTCGATCGCGACCAGCAGAAGGCGCTTTCAGGTCAGATCAAGGAAGCGGGCGGCGGCGGGGTCGATGTGATCTACGACGCCGTCGGCGGCGACTATTCCGAGCCGTCGGTGCGGGCGATGAACTGGGATGGCCGATTCCTGGTGATCGGGTTCCCCGCCGGCATTCCCAAACTGCCTCTCAACCTGACCCTGTTGAAGAACTGTCAGATAGTAGGCGTGTTCTGGGGCGCGTCGGTGATGGTCGACCCCGAGGGGCACCAACGCAATGTGGCCGACCTGTTCGATCTCTACGCCGAGGGAAAGATCAAGCCGTTCATCTCGAGCCGGTACAGCCTCGAGCAGGCCGGCGCTGCGATCACCGAACTGATCGAGCGCCGCGCTCGCGGCAAGATTGTGATCGAGGTCTGAGCCCTAGATGGCCTGACCCATGTCGTAGACCTTTGCGATCTCGGCGGAGTACATCTCGTTGACGACGGCCCGCTTGATCTTGAAGGTTGGGGTGAGCTCTCCCGATTCCACCGTGAACTCGTGGGGCAGGATCCGGAAATTGCGCACATGCTCGACCCGGGCGAACTGGTTGTTCACCTTGGCTGCGATCTCGGCTTCGAAGTGGGCCCGCAGCGCTTCGCTCGTGTGCAGGTTCGAGACGTCTTCGTTGTTGGCCTCAGCAAACCGCTTGGCCGCTTCGGGCTCGAGGGTGATGAGTGCAGTGAGATAGCGCTGCTGCTCACCGATGCACACCGCATGACCGACCAGTTCGAGGGACGTGAGGGCACCCTCGATGTTCTTGGGGGCGATGTTCTTGCCGCCGGAGGTGATGATGATGTCCTTCTTACGGCCGGTGATCCAGAGATAGCCGTCTTCATCGATGCTGCCCAGGTCGCCCGAGTGCAGCCAGCCGTCCTCGAGGCACTCGTCGGTTGCGGCCTGGTCCTTGAAGCATCCGGGGAACACGTTCTTGCCCCGGAAGATGATCTCGTCGTCAGGTCCGAGCTTCACCTCGATGCCGGGGAGCGGCTTGCCGACGCTGCCGAACTTCACGGCGCCGGGCAGGTTCGAACTGGTCGGCCCGGTGCCCTCAGACTGGCCGTAGATCTCACAGATGGTGATGCCGAGCGAACCCATGAACTCGAGAATCTCGACCGACGCAGGCGCCGCACCTGAGATAAAGATCTTGCAGCGGTCGAGGCCGAGCGCCTCCCGCAGCTTGGAGAACACGAGCTTGTCGGCGATCTTCTCCTGGACGGCGAGCAGGCCGCCCGGCTCCCCGCCGGCATTGCGCTCGGCGGTGGCTTTGGAGCCCACGCCCCGCGCCCACGAGGCGATCTTGGCCTTTGCGCCTTCGGCCTCGGCCATGCGAGCACCGACCCCGGCGTAGAAGCGTTCCCACACCCGGGGCACGCCGAAGAACACCATCGGCCGAACCTCTTGGAGGTAGTCGGCCACCTTGAGGCCTTCGTGGCAGTAGTTCACCACCGAGCCAACAGTGATCGCGATGTGCACGCTGTTGTCCTGCTCGGCGATGTGGGAAAGCGGCAGGTAGCTGAGCACCTCGTCGCCGGCCTGAATGTCGGCGGCGTTGGCCAGCATGTCGGCGGTCCAGGAGAGGTTCTCGTGGGTGAGCATCACGGCCTTGGGCGGGCCGGTGGTGCCGCTGGTGTAGATGAACGAACCGTTCTGGTCGGCCCGGAGCGCATCGCGGGCGGAGGTGATCACATCGTCATCGATGTCGGCCCCGCTTGCCAGGAAGTCTTCCCAGCTCAACACCCGATCATCGTCGGGCTGCTCGGCACCCTCCATCATCACGACGTTGGCGAGTGAGGGCGTCTTGTGCCATTCGGCTTTCACTTTTTCGTACTGGCCCATGTCTTCGACGATGATGACCTTCGACTCACTGTGGTTCACGATGTAGGACACTTCTTCGGGCGAGTTCGAGGCGTAGATGCCCGCACCGACACCGCCGACGCCCATCGCGCCGAGCAACATGAGAGTCCACTCGGGACGGTTGTTGCCCAGGATCGACACCACATCGCCATCGCCGACTCCCATCTTCATGAGCGCCTTGCTGGTCTTGCCGACCAGCTCGTTGTACTCAGCCCAGGTGGTCTCGCGCCACGAACCGGTGACCTTGTCGCGGTAGGCGACGCCGTTGGGATTGGAGGAGGCCCGGTTGTCGAGCCGATGCAATATTGTTTCGAAGGCCATAGCAGAAAAACCTCTTGTCGTTCAGGTAGACGTAGAGCTTATGACCCTGGTCACAGAATCTCTACACCTGCCCGGGCGTTCGTGCTCACGTACAGCGTTGTAACCAACCTGTAGTGTGCCGGTCACGTGTGTTGGCAGGTCGTTCGAAGAGAAGTACGTTGCCGGATATGGCCCCTCCTTCCGACGGCGACAGAACTGCCACCACGCGCGTTCGACCGGAGGAGCGGACACTTCGGGCCCGGCACCACCTGATCGCCGCGGGGATGCACGAATTCGCGGCGCAGGGGTTCGACGGCGCGTCCACCCGTGCTATCGCCACCAAGGCCGGTCTGTGCAAGGCGGCGGTCGACTATCACTTCGGGTCGAAGCAGGATCTCTGGCGGGCGGCGGCTGAGAAGGTGTTCGGCGAGTTCCACACAACCTTCGGAACAGCGCTGGAGATGTCGGCCGCACTCGATCCCCGGGCTCGGGCTGAGGCGCTGGTGACCGAGGCGGTCGTGTTCTTCGCCAAGCATCCCGAGTTCCATCGGTTCGTCACCGCCAAAGGGCCTGGCCATCAGATGGAATGGTTGATCGAAACTCACATCAGCCCGTTGCACGGCGTGTTCGATGCGCTGATCTCCGACCTCGACGAGGATCTGGGCGAGGATGCCCCGGATCGCAGCCACCTGTTCTACATGTTCATCGGCGCCGCCAGTGCTCCCTATGAGATGGCCACCGAGTTTCAGTCGGTGTACGACACGTCGCCCTTCGATGCCGACGAGGTCACCAAGCACGCCCAGTCGATGATCCGCACCTTCCTCCCCCCGAAGGACCGGAGCTAGCTCCTCCCTTCCGAACTGGCGTCCACAACGCTCGTGTGGCGGGCGTAACCGCCGTCAGTATGCGGGGTCCGTGAACCTGGCGTCCACAACGCTCGTGTGGCGAGCGCAACCGCCGTCAGTTCGAGCGACTAGGCCGCAACGGCCCGGGGCAGATGCCGTGACAGCTGAGCGATGACCGCCTCCGGCCGTTCCGACACGTCCCAGTATGTGAATCGCACCGGCGTCCAGCCGGCGGCGACCAAGTCGTTCTGACGAGCCAGGTCGGCAGCGAGCTGTTCGGGTGTCGAGTGGGCGAGCATCGAATCGCACTCGACGATCACCCCGAACCTGGGCCAGGCGAAGTCGACGTAGTACGTGCGACCGCCGACATCGATCCGGTACTGAGCAACCGGGGGTGGGAAGCGAGCGGCGGTGATGACGCCAAGCGCGAGCTTCTCGTACGGATTGCTGAGTCGTTTGTCGAAGGCGTGGCGACTGCGCAAAACTCTGCGCACCTGAGCTGGTCCCCGCCGTCCGCGTTTGGACAGCTCGGCGATTCGGATCTGGGCGTCGCGGTAGGTGAACATCTTTCGAGTCACCCCGGCGGTGAGCTGCTCACCGATGACTTCTGAAGAGCATTGCGGCGCCGCATCGATGATCGATCGAAGCGGAGTTGTTACCCGGAGTCGACCCCGACCAGTGATATCGATCGGTTTCAAATCACGTGACTCTGACACCACCACATAGGACGACCGACTGCGGGCACCCCGTGGACCGATGAGTTGAACCTTTGTCCGGAGCCCTCCGGGAAGTTCCCACACTTCGAGCGCACTCCGGGCACCGATCACCTGCTGGGCGGAAGCGATCTTCATCGCCAGGTCGAGCCCTTCGTCGAAGCCGAAGCCGCCTCGTTGGGTTCGAAACACCCCGCGCTGCATTCGAATCAGCAAACCCATGTCGGACCATCGAGTCACAGTCGACTGTGGTATTCCGAGTCTGGACATCTCCTCGGTCGTGATGAATCCGCTTGAGCGCCGGGCGGCATCCACAACAGCGGAGAATCGTCGAATCGTTTGATCGGACATGTGTCTCCTCGCTTCGTTCGGTGTCAGAAGGAGCACATGCTCGAGTGGCCTACGGCCCAGACCGCAAGCCTGCCCGACCCAGCGGTCAGGACCAACCCCTCGCCGAACTGGCGTCCACAACGCCCGTGTGGCGAGCGCAACCGCCGTCAGTACGTGAGCGTCCGCGAACTGGCGTCCACACCGCTCGTGTGGCGGGCGTAACCGCCGTCAGTTTGCAAGGTGAGGGCTAGATGGTGGCGAGTTCGCCGTCGTCGAAGAGCGGAGTCATGCCGAAGGCTTCTACGTCGGCGTCGAGTTCGGCGTCGGTCGGGTTCGGGAAGTAGTCGGCGTTCATCAGGATCTCGGGAAGCAACCTCGCGTCGCTGGTCGTGTTGAGGAACAACTGCTCGTTGCTCAAGACGTTTCCGACCGCCCGGGAGATGGCCTCGGAGTCGGTGAGCGGCTCGTACCACGACAGCTGCGGCCCGTCGTAGCCCTCAGGCCACCGGCCGATCGCAATCGCCTTGATCGTTTGAACGGCGACCTGTCGCTCGGCACACAGCGCCAGAAGCTCATCCACGTCGGCCCGGTATGCCGGATTGGCCAGCATGGTGTGGTTGTAGGGAAACAGCACCGAGGCGAAGTCGAACTCGTCGAGGCTGCGAATGTGCATCCGGGCCACCGTTACGCCGTGGCCCGTAACGCCGATGTGGTTCACCAAGCCTTCGTCACGGGCTTGCACCATCGCCGCCAACGCACCGTCGGGGGCAAAGGCCTGAGCCCATTCGTCGGGATCGACCAGGTTGTGGAGCTGGATCAGATCGACCGAATCGACGCCGAGGCGTTCGAACGACTTCTCCAACTCGGCACGAGCCGCTGCACCGGTGCGTTCGCCGGTCTTGGTCGCGAGGAAGACGCTGGAGCGATTGTCCTGCAGAAAGTCGTGCAGCAACAGCTCGGAATCGCCGTAGGAGGCTGCTGTATCGATGTGATTGATGCCGGCGACGGTGGCCAGCTCCAGAATCTCGTCGGCCTTCGCCTGTTCCATCGACCACAGCGCCGCCGCTCCGAAGATGATCCTGCTGCTGTCGTGACCGGTTCGACCGAAGGGTGCGTACTGCATAGAACTGACCGTAGTCAGGTGTGTCAAGCGGGCCGAGGGCCACAGGTCCCTACATCATTAAAACAACAGAGCGATGCCGAAAATTACGGCAAGCACACCGAATAGCACTGTGAACGCTATGGAGCTCGCAACGACTGCTGGGAAGGTACCGATCACGGAAAGGGCGTTGGCCACATCCTTGTAGCGGTCGAGCGAGCCCTTCACGATCTTGCGGAAGTTACGGGCCTTGCGAGCCCGACGCACCAGACCGTCGTCTTCCGATGTGGCGAGTTCGTGGGCCTCGGCGCTGTCGGTGACCTCGCCGAGGAGGCCGGCAATGCTTCCTTGCAGCCCGCTGGCGTTCTCGATGATGGCATTGACACCCGACCGAAGTCGATACGAGGTACCCACGCCAAACAGGACCGCTCCCCCACCGAAGACCAGCCACACCAGCCGCCAACCGCCGTTCAGCACGATGAGGCCGAACACGAGTGCTGTGACTCCCGTGATCGCCGTTGCCCAGAACATGCCGGAGGCGATGCGAACAACCTTCTTTGCCCAACCGAGGGCCAGCCGGTACAGCGAGCTTGCGTCTTCTTGAATTGCGTCGAACGACTCGAACCGATTGGGCTCCACGACTCCATTGTGGTCGACGTAGGCTCAGACACGTGCCCTTGCCAGATCCGGAGATCGTTTGTGTGGACTGCGGCGGAGTCTGTTACCCGTTGGGTTGGTTCCCAGGAGATGGAGAGGTGGCGCCCGGTGCAGTGATCCCGTACCGGTGTAGGGACTGTCTCGACCGGTGGGATGTGGTGGTGGGCGACCCGCTCGACGACTGATTTCTCGACGCTGAACCGATGCGGGACGCTATCATTCTGCTTCGCCTTGGTGGCCGTAGCTCAGTTGGTTAGAGCGCCAGGTTGTGATCCTGGATGTCGGGGGTTCGAATCCCCTCGGTCACCCGTGGTGCTAGTCGGTACGCTGACGAGCACAAACATGCGCCTCTAGCTCAATTGGCAGAGCATCGGACTCTTAATCCGCAGGTTCTGGGTTCAAGTCCCAGGGGGCGTACCACCCTGACCAGCATATTCATGATGCAACTGCTCCCACATGGTGGCTGCGGGTGCCTAAGTGGGTGCCTAACTGTCACTCCTAGACCTGTTTCTAGAACCGCCCCCGCTCGTTCGAGTCTCTCGTGCTCGGCAGTCGAGCAGTCCTGCCGTGCCCATTCGATGTGTTGATTTGTGATCGCATGTCTCCCCAGGGACACCCTCCCAACCCTGTCGCGACACTCGACCCAAAATTCTTCTTCACCTACCTTCCCGCCCGGCGATCTGAGCTCGGCACCCTTGGTCATCGCATCCCAAGGGACACCACCACAT
>JABDJU010000271.1 GCA_013003325.1 Acidimicrobiales bacterium | reverse complement strand
GCCTTGGATTCGACCGACACGCCCATCCCCAGCGCGAACTTCGATGCGTTCAGCAATTTGATGGCGAGTCGCCTCCCGACCTTCATCTGCCCTTCGTCGAAGGCGGTATCGGTGCCGGGACGAGCTGATGCAGCCCAGTAGCGGACCGCGTCGGAACCGTACCTGTCGAGCAGGTCGGTCGGGACCACGACGTTGCCGACCGATTTCGACATCTTCTTGCGGTCAGGGTCGAGTATCCAGCCCGACAATGCGGCGTTTCGCCACGGAGGACAGTCGTGCTCGAAATGGCTTCGAACCACGGTGGAGAACAGCCACGTTCGAATGATGTCGTGCGCCTGGGGCCTCACGTCGTAGGGGAAGACGCGATCGAAAAGGTCCGAATCGTCGTCGGCCCAATGCCCGGCGATCTGTGGGGTCAATGATGATGTTGCCCACGTGTCCATCACATCGGGATCGGCGATGAATCCACCGGGTTGGCCGCGCTGGCTTTCGTCGTAGCCGTTCGGCACGTCGTCGGACGGGTCGATCGGGAGGTCGGCCTCGGCCGGCACGATCGGTTCGTCGTAGATCGGCTCGCCGTCGTCGTCGAGGGCGTACCAGACCGGGAACGGGACCCCGAAGAAACGCTGCCGGCTGATCAGCCAGTCGCCGTTGAGGTTTTCAACCCAGTTGCGATACCGAGCTCGCATGTAGCTGGGATGGAAGGCGATGTCTTCGCCCCGTTCGATCAGGTCGGCTTTGAGTTGGTCTTCGCGACCACCGTTGCGCACGTACCACTGGCGGCTGCTGACGATCTCGAGCGGCTTGTCGCCTTTCTCGAAGAACTTGACCGGGTGGGTGATCTTGCGGGGCTCGCCGATGATGCCGCCGCGTTCGGTGAGGGCCTCGACGAGCACCTCGCGACCGGAGAAGACGGTCTTGCCGATCATCTCCTCGTAGAGCGCACGTCCTTCGCCGGTGAGCACCTCGGGGACCTCGTCGGTGAACCGGCCCATCCGGTTGATGACAGCCCGATTGGGCAGGTTGAACTCACGCCACCAGGTCACGTCGGTGGTGTCGCCGAATGTGCAGATCATCGCCACCCCGGTGCCCTTCTCTGGGTCGGCCAGGGTATGGAACACGAAGGGGACCTCGACCCCGAGCGGGGTCGTGATCGATTGACCTTCCAGGCTGTGGAAGCGTTCGTCGTCGGGATGCCCGACCACCGCAACACACGCCGGAAGAAGTTCGGGCCGGGTGGTGTCGATCAGGAGATCCGTACCGTCGGGCCGGGTGAACTTCAGCGTGTAGTAGGCGCTCGGCTGCTCGCGATCCTGGAGTTCCGCCTGGGCGACCGCCGTCTGGAACGTGATGTCCCACAGGCTGGGCGCCTCCTGTTGGTAGGCATGGCCGTGTTCGAGGTTGCGCAGAAAAGCCAGCTGAGAGGTGCGCCGTGAGGCGTCGGAGATCGTCTCGTAGAGGAGGCTCCAGTCGACGCTCAGGCCGAGGCGCCGGAAGAGGTCCTCGAACACCTGCTCGTCTTGGGCGACCAACTCGGTGCAGAGCTCGATGAAGTTCGGGCGGCTGATCGGAACCTGTCGCTTGAGCTTCTTGCCATCGGGATCTACGCCTTCACGGCCCGGCGGGTTGAAGTCGGTGTCGTAGTGCAGCGACGGGTCGCAGCGCACCCCGTAGTAGTTCTGGACCCGGCGTTCGGTGGGAAGTCCGTTGTCGTCCCACCCCATCGGATAGAAGACGTTCTTTCCGTTCATCCGGTGGTAGCGAGCCAACGTGTCGGTGTGGGTGTAGCTGAAAACATGCCCGACATGAAGTGATCCCGAGACCGTGGGCGGAGGAGTGTCGATGCTGAACACCCCGGACCGTTCCGCCGATCGATCGAAAGAGTATGTCTCCTCGGCTGACCAGACCGAGTCCCACTTGGCTTCGAGGCCATCCAGCGATGCCTTGTCGGGCGGTCCCGATCCCTGTGGTGCCATAGCCGACCAGGCTATTGGTTCGCCGTTGTTGTTGGTCCGGATTTCGAAGCGATTCGGCCGACCCGACGATATGGCCCGCACAGACCGAGATTTCGGCGAACGCTGGCGGGTCGAGTTCCTACAATGAAGCCGTGATATCCCTCTTCGACACCGCGGCAGGCGAGGTGGTCCCGCTCGAATTGCGCGACCCGGGCAAGATTTCGATCTACGTCTGTGGACCCACGGTGTACGGGCCGCCTCACATCGGTCACGGCCGACACGCCCTGGTCTACGACGTCCTGAGGCGATTTCTGGTCTGGAAGGGATTGGACGTGTCGTTCGTCTCCAACATCACCGACATCGACGACAAGATCATCGACCGCGCCAAGGCCGAGGGTCGAGACTGGCACGACATCGCCACCAAGTGCGAGCGGGTCTGGTGGCGGTCGATGGAGCTGTTGAACGTCGACAAGCCGGACCACATTCCCCACGCCACCGACTACGTGGAACCGATGGTCGGGTTGATCGCCGAACTCATCGACGCCGAGAAGGCCTATGTCACCAGCGACGGGGTCTATCTGCGGGTTGCAGAAGTTCCCGACTACGGACTGCTGGCCAACCAGAACCTCGACGATCTGGTGGAGGGCGGAGGGGATCGGACCGTCGTGGGCGAGGAGAAGGAGAACCCGGCCGATTTCGCCCTGTGGAAGTTCACCAAGCCCGGTGAGCCCTCGTGGGGGTCGCCCTGGGGCGAGGGCCGTCCGGGGTGGCATACCGAGTGTGTGGTCATGAGCCTTGACCTACTGGGCGAGGGGTTCGATCTGCACACCGGCGGCCTCGACCTCACCTTCCCGCATCACGAGAACGAGCGGGCTCAGGCTGTGGCCGACGGCAAGCGGTTCGCCCGTCACTGGATGCATCACGGGTTTGTGGAGATGGAAGGCGAGAAGATGTCGAAGAGCCTGGGCAACGTCACCAACCTTCTCGATCTGGCCGAAAGCTACGACCCCCGCGCCTACCGGCTGCTCGTCCTGCAGAGTCACTACAGGTCGCCGATGGAGGTCACCGACACGTCGCTGTCCAACGCCCAGGCGGCGATGGCCCGGCTCGACGCATTCGCGCGGCGATTTGCCTCTACCTCCCAATCGGCTGATGCGGCCGCCATGGCAGAGTTCGACGCAGCGATGAGCCGCGATCTCGACACCTCGGGTGCCGTCGACCTGATGTTCCGAAAGGTTCGCGAGGCCAACACCAGCCTCGACCGGGGCGACCAGAACGAAGCCGCCGTCGCCGCCGCGACGGCGCTGGAGATCGCCCGCGTGGTCGGGCTCGTTCTCCGATCATCGGCCGGCGAGGTCCCCGATGAGATCGCAGAACTCGTGCGCGACCGCACCGCGGCCCGTGCTTCAAAGGACTGGGCCCGAGCCGACGAAATCCGGGATCGGCTGACCGCAGCGGGGTGGATGGTGGAAGACGGCCCGGAGGGGCCGGTGGCTCGCCCCGTGGCTTGACGGCTCAGGCCGGCGTTGTTCACCTAGTGTTATGACGATGCCTGGAGTGACGGACACAACGCTGGTCGGTCGCGTCCTTGGCGATCGCTACCGCCTGGTGAACCCGGTAGGGACCGGTGCCTCGGCCACCGTCTACACCGCCGAAGACCTTTCGCTCGAGCGCCGAGTTGCGGTGAAGGTTCTTCACAGCGCTCTGGTGAACGATGATCGCTTCGCCAAACGGTTCCGCAATGAGGCCAAGGCGGTAGCTCAGCTGGCTCATCCCCGCATCCTCAACCTCTTCGACTGGGCCGAGGGTGACGACTGCTATCTGGTCACCGAGCTCCTGACGGGCGGCAGCCTGCGCCACATGCTCGACGCCGGCCATCGTCTCTCGATCAGCCAAGGGGTCGTCGTGGGGCTCCACGCCCTGGAGGGGCTCGAGATCGCCCATCAGCGGGGCTTTGTGCACCGCGATATCAAGCCGGCCAACCTGCTCTTCGGTGCCGACGGGAGGCTTCGAATCGCCGATTTCGGTATCGCCCGGGCCGTCGCCGAGTCGGCGTGGACCGAACCCGAAGGCGCTCTGATCGGCACCGCTCGATACGCCGCTCCCGAACAGGGTTCGGGAGCGGTGGTGAGTGGGGCAGCCGACATCTACTCGCTCGCCCTCACCCTGATCGAGGCGGTCACCGGCGACGTGCCGCTGCTCGCCGACAGCCCGATCGCAACGATGGTGCTGCGTCAAGACACAAACGTCGACGTCCCGGCGGCCATGGGGCCGCTGTGGGAGCCCCTCACTGCGGCGGCCAAGGCCAACCCCACCCACCGCCCTTCGGCGTCTCAGCTGATCCAGGCCTTTCATCGAGCGGCGGCCGACTTGCCCCGTCCGTTCGTGCTGCCCCTCGCCAACCTCGATGCCGATGCCCCCGCTGTGCTCGACTACCCGGAAAGCACTTCGACCGGCGGCACCGACGTGGTGGTCGCCGATGACGATGTCGATATGACGGCGCTGTCCCGGACCCCGCTGCACTTCGCTGACGACGACCTCGCCGCCATGGGCATGGCATCGGGGGAGCAGCCGGCCGCCGGGGAACGCCACAACGGTGAGATGACTGACTTCGATGTCGACCAGAAGCTCGTGTGGCCGTGGGCGGTGGCAGCGGTGGCGTTGGCGTGCGTCATCGTCGCGATGATCAGCAGCCAGGTCTTCGCCGACGAGTCTGTGCCGGTGCCGATTCCGGCCGCCATCGACGGTCCGGAAGTGATGTCGCTGATGGGAATGAACGTCGAGGAGGCACGAGCCGCGCTCGATGCCGAAGGCTGGGTGTTGGCTGTCGAGCGGCAGCGGCAGAGCGGGTCGGTGCCCGGGGAGGTGTTGGCCCAGATCCCGATTCCCGGAAATCCGTGGGCGCACGGGCAGGTTGTCACGCTGATCGTGTCGGACGGCCCGCCCCTGGTTAACGTGCCCGATGTCGTCGGAACCCATCGGCGCGATGCGATCGATGCGATCCGTTCTGCCCGTCTGGTTGTCGCCGACGTGGTCGAGGCCTTCGACGAGGAGGTCCCGGCCGACGAAGTGCTGAGCGTCTCCCTACCGTCGGGTGAGGCGCTCCAGGCCTCGGCACCTGAGGGCACCGAGGTCGCTCTGTTGGTGAGCAAGGGCCCGCAGCGACGCACGACACCGAATCTGATCGGAGCCTCGCTCGAAGACGCGACCGCGCAGCTCGCCGATCTCGACGTTTCGATCGCCGTGGTGGGTGAGGACTTCAGTATCGACATACCCGAGGGCTCCATCATCGAGACACAACCATTGCCCAATGCGCTGGTTGAAAAAGATGGAGCGGTCGAGGTGGTCGTGTCGAAGGGCAAACCGTTCGTGACCGTGCCCCAAACCAGAGGCCAAGACGTCGCCCGGGCCACCGAGCGGCTCGAGGCTGTCGGCTTCGTGGTGATCGGAGTCGAAGGAGCGCCGAACCGGCCGGTGCTCATCACCGATCCCGAGCCGGGCAGCAGTGTTCGCATGGGCTCGGAGATCCTCATCTACACCCGTAGATAGCGAGCGGTAGCCTTAGGTCCGCATGAGTACCGAGAGATTCCTGTTCCTGAGCGACGAGTGGATTGCCAAGGCCACCGAGATCCGGGAAGAAGTGGAAGGCTTGTTCGGGGATCGGATGCCCGAACCGCCAGCCGAGGTGCGGATCAACATCACCGTCACCCAGATCCCGCACCGAGACGACGTTCGGGGCCATATCGACACCACCGGCGGGACCTTGGTGATTCTGGAAGGCCAACTCGAAGAGGTCGACGTGGCGGTGACCACCGATTACATCACCGCAGCAGAGTTTTTCGCCGCCGGCTCACCCGAGGAGTTTGCCCAGGCGCTGATGCCGGCGATCTTCGCCGGCCGTATTCTGATCGAGGGCGATCTGGCCGAGATCATGCCGCTCATGCAGCAGCAGATCATCGAGCCGATCGATCTGCCCCCGGAGGCCCGGGATGTCGGCGCTCGGATCGCCGGTTTCACCGAGATCTAGCGGCGCGTTCCTTTCCGCCCGCGGTTCGTCGTCAAATTGCGTCGGGCCAACACACTCCCCCCAAAAATCGTCGGGCGAACACGCCAGGCGTTTCCGCCCGACGCCAGATCGGAAGAATGTGTTCTGACGACAATTTTTGGTCGCCGTCGGACCGGCGCGGACGCCGCCTCCCGTCGAAGGGTCCCGATAGCCTGTCCCGGTGGCTGAAGCGCTGAGCAGAGAAGAGGTTGCCAGGGTCGCCGAGCTGGCGATGCTTCGGCTGACCGATGAGGAACTGGAGACGTTCACTCCGCAGCTGGCCGCGGTGCTCGAGCACGCTGAGGATGTCGAGGCGCTGGACGTGCATGGGCTCGAGCCCACCCAGCATCCCTATCCACTCGTCAACGTTTTCCGGGCCGACGTCGTCGAGGGGTTCGACAACCGCGACGCTGCCCTGGCGATGGGTCCCGAGGTCGAAGACGACCTCTTCCGCGTGCCACCGGCCCACGGCGAGGAACCGTGATGCGTACTGCTCTCGAGATCGCAAACTTGGTTCGATCCGGCGAGCTGAGCGCGACGGAGGCAGTGGAGGAGAGTCTTGCCTCGATCGAGGCCCAGGAGCCTCAGATCCATGCTTTCAATACGGTCGTGGCCGATCGGGCTCTGGACCGGGCTCGCGCCGTCGACCAGGCCGTGGCGGCGGGGAGCGACCCCGGACCTCTCGCCGGTGTCCCAATTGCCCTCAAAGACAACATGTGCACCTCGGGTATTCCCACCACGTGCTCGAGCAAGATTCTGGATGGCTGGAAGCCCCCGTACGACGCCACGATCGTCGAGAAGCTGGCTGGGGCGGGTGCGGTTCTCGTCGGCAAGACCAACCTCGACGAGTTTGCGATGGGCTCGAGCACAGAGAACTCTGCGTTTGGGCCGACCAGAAATCCGCTGAACCCCTCTCTGGTCCCCGGCGGGTCGAGCGGCGGGTCCGCCGCAGCAGTAGCAGCGAACATGGTGCCGCTCAGTTTCGGCTCCGACACCGGGGGGTCGATCCGGCAGCCCGCAGCACTGTGCGGCACCGTCGGCCTCAAACCCACTTATGGAGCGGTGAGCCGTTATGGCCTTGTCGCATTCGCTAGCTCGCTCGATCAGATCGGGCCATTCACCAACACGGTGGCCGACGCGGCGGTCGCCTTCGAAACCATCGGTGGACACGACCCTCGCGACACCACCAGCATCCCCCAGCCCGTCCCGAACGTGACCGAAGCGCTGGAGCGAGGAGCCGACGGCCTGCGGGTCGGCGTGATCGCTGAAATGATGGGCGGAGCGATCGAAGGGTTCGAGCCCGAGGTGCTGGCCCGCACCAGGGAAGCCGCCGACGCCCTCGCCGCCGCGGGGGCCGAAGTCGAAGAAGTCAGCCTCGAGTCGACGATCTACGGGCTCTCGGCCTACTACCTGATTGCGCCAGCTGAGGCGTCGAGCAATCTGGCTCGTTACGACGGGGTTCGCTACGGCAACAGGGTCGCCCAGGGCACCAGCACCGCCGACATGATGGTCGCGACCCGAACCGCCGGCTTCGGCGCAGAGGTGAAGCGCCGCATCATGTTGGGCACCTACGCTCTCTCGGCGGGCTACTACGACGCCTTCTACGGCAAGGCTCAACGGGTCCGCACGCTGATCATCGATGACTTCAACGCTGCGTATGAGAAGTTCGACGTGTTGCTGTCGCCGACGTCGCCGTGCGTGGCCTTCCCCTTCGGTGCCAAGGCCGATCCGCTCACGATGTATCTCAATGACGTGTGCACGATCCCGTCGAACCTGGCCGGCCACCCGGCCATCTCGGTGCCGTTCCGAACCGGGGCCAACGACCTGCCGGTCGGGGTGCAGGTGCTCGGTCCGATGCTCGGCGAGGCCGCTATCTTCCAAGCCGCTGCCGTGTTGGAGACCGCAGCATGAGTACCTGGGAGACAGTGATCGGGTTGGAGGTGCACGCCGAGCTGGCGACCGAATCCAAGATGTTCTCGCCGGCTCGAAATGAGTTTGGCGGGGAGCCCAACACCAACGTGCATCCGGTGTGCCTCGGTCTGCCAGGCACGTTGCCGGTGGTCAACGAAAAGGCGATCGAACTGGCCATCCGGGTTGGGCTGGCGCTGAACTGCAGCATCAATCGCTGCGTGTTCGCCAGGAAGAACTACTTCTATCCCGACATGCCCAAGGACTACCAGATCAGCCAATACGATCAGCCGCTCAACACCGACGGGTTCGTCGATCTCCCCAACGGCACCCGCATCCGTATTGAACGAGCGCATCTCGAAGAAGACACCGGCAAGAGCACCCATATCGGAACGAGCGGGCGCATCGCCGGCGCCGACTATTCGCTGGTCGACTACAACCGGGCCGGGGTCCCGCTGCTGGAGATCGTAAGCCATCCGGATCTGCGCAGCGCCGACGACGCCCGGGCCTACGTGCAGGAGTTGCGGGCCGCACTGGTCGCGGTCGGTGCCTCGGATGGGAAGATGGAAGAGGGATCGCTTCGCGTCGATGCCAACGTGTCGGTCCGGCCCGCTGGCTCCGACGAGCTGCGCACCCGGTGCGAGATCAAGAACGTCAACTCGCTGCGCTCGCTCGGAAGGGCCATCGCCTACGAGGCCAAACGCCACATTCAGCTCTACGAGAACGGTGAGCGACCCATTCAAGAAACCCGACATTGGGATGAAGAGGCGGGGCGCACGCAGCCGGGACGGTCCAAGGAGGAGGCCGAGGACTACCGATACTTCGACGACCCCGATCTTGTGGCGGTCGACCCTTCCGCGGAGTGGATCGAGGAAATCCGTGCGGCTCTGCCGACGCTGCCCGCCGAGCTACGGGCCGAGTGGATTACGGCCGGTGCCGATCCCGAGCTGGCGGGCACTGTGATTTCTCGCGGTCTTGGACCGCTCGTGGCCGAGGCGACCGCAGTCGGTGCCGACATCAACAAAACGCTGAACCATGCGGCCAATACCATCGATCCCGAGGAACTGGGTCAGCTCACCCCTGATGGGTTGGCGGAGACGGTGAAGATGGAGCTCGACGGTCAGCTCACCTCCACCCAGGCCAAGACGGTGCTCCAAGACCTCATGGAACTCGGTGGCTCGGCCGCTGAGATCGCGACGTCCAGGGGTTTCGAAGCGATGGACCGCGGCGAACTCGAAGCGATGCTCGATCAAGTCATCGCAGACAACCCCGACGAATGGACTCGATTCTGCGAGGGAGAAGCCAAGCTCCAGGGCTTCTTCACCGGACAGCTCATGAAGGCCACACGCGGTCAAGCCGACGGCAAGGTCATCAACCAGCTTCTTCAGGCCAAGAAGAACGCCTAGCGAGCAAGATCTTCGACTAAGGCGAGTTCGTACGCGGTGCGATACTACCTGCATGTCCGTTCGGGTAGTGGCTGTCGTGTGCGTTCTGGCGGCCGCGGCATGTTCTGACCCTGGCAACGATGCTTCGGTCTCCGGCACAGTGCCGACGGCCATTCCGGCATCGTCGTCCCCGTCGGTGTCCACGACGACGTCGTCGGTAGTCACGACGTCGACCTCGCTACCCACGAGCACCTCTGCATCTGTCGCGAGCGATCAGACTCTGAGCGATGCGGTCGAGCTCGCGCATCGGCTCGGGGTCGAACGGATGCTGGTGAGAACCGGCGATGGCTCGATCGCCGTCGATGGCGACACGGCGAAGCGATCAGGACTGTCGGCCTGGACCGACGGACGTTTTCTTTACTGGACCGAGTCGGACTACGACGACGAGACCGAGCAGCATTCGTTTGGACGGTCGGTGGCGGCCACCTTCGACTGGGAGATCGTGTGCGACTTCGATCAGTGGGCTATCCACCATGCGACGAGACGGCAGGACGGAACCCACGTCGCCGGCGCCAACCGTCCCTGGGACTGGGACGACACCACAC
>JABDJU010000259.1 GCA_013003325.1 Acidimicrobiales bacterium | reverse complement strand
GTTCACCGCCAAACGGGAGACCAACGAAGTGACGGTGATCGCCCACGGGACTGATCCAGAGTCGTACAACCGGCTCCGAAGCAGCGAGGAGTTCGGCAAGATCGTGGGCCAGTTCGCCTCACGTTTCACAAGGCCAGCTGAGGTCTCGATCAACGAGATCCTCGTGGAGATGTAGGAGACACCATGGACCCGCCACAGCCGATATCGCTCGACGCATTGTGGGAGAGCACCACGCACCTACCCGACCGAACCCCACTGACCGAAAGCGCTGACCACTTCGCCACCGTCGCGGACTATCGCGACGGCGGCATCTTCATGGCGAACTACACCGGCTCGAGCGAGTGGGAACGTCACCCGGCAGACGAGGTTGTTGCCGTGATCGACGGCTCCACGACCATGACCCTGCTGCTCGATGGTGAAGCTGTCTCCCACACGATGGGCAAAGGTCAGATGATCATCGTTCCGCCTTCGACGTGGCACCGCTTCGATTCGCCGAACGGGGTAAGGGTCATGACGGTCACCCCTCAGCCGACCGAACATTTCGTCGGCGACACACCGCCGGGGTAGCCGCTTGCCCCACGAAGGGGACCACCTGCCGAGGTGTTCTTTGGCATCGAAATGGGTTGTTGAACTGATCGGGTTGGTCGTAGGATGGTCAGTCCACTCGACGCGGGGTGGAGCAGTCAGGTAGCTCGTCGGGCTCATAACCCGAAGGTCGTAGGTTCAAATCCTACCCCCGCCACTACAAACTCCCAGCTCAGCGACGTCGCTGCGGCTGGGTGTTTAAGTTTTGAATCAAACTTCTAACGGATCTTCTAACGGACGATCCGGCACGGGGTGACAACTGGTGTTGACGGTCGTTCGATTCCAGCTCAGCGTTGAAGCTTGCCAATCTCCTAGATCAGACAAAGCCCCGACCAGTCGACTGCGGCATCTGAGTATGAGGCAGACGTGTACCGAAAGGGAACCCCTATCGGACGATCTGGTCTAGGCCGGATCAAAGTCCGCGGGCTATATGACGTGTGAGCGCTGCGGCCAGAGGGTGTTGATCTGGCTTTGGCCGAGTGGCGAGGTTCTCGTCTTTATGCAGGACCGTTCGGAAAGGGGCTACACCGCCAACGACGTAGTAGGGAGGCCCCCACCATTCCGGCGTAGTCCAATTCTCGCCTATCTCTGAGCTCCTTGTGAGCGCTCGGTGAGATACGCGATCGGCGCTCACTGAAATGCGCGTTGGTGTCGGGGGTCTTCTGGCCCGGCATCGAAGCATCCACCACTTGTTGGGGTGGCCCCTCCAGCGTGTCGAGCGACCAAGCACCGACACGCTGAAGGAGTCGCTCTCCATGATGACCCAGGAGACGTACGTGAAGATTGAGGAACTGAAGAAACAGGGCTGGACGAACAAGGAGATCGGCGAGGAAACCGGGTTTCATCCGGCGACGATCGCGAGACGCCTCGCGGCCGATGACCCGCCAACGAAACGGACCGTCCCCGACGAGTTGTTGGTGATGAACCAGCATTGGCAGACCCGCATCGAGGAGTTGTTGACGAAATGGCCGAGGCTGCTCGGGATCAGCGTGTTCCACCGGCTCTGTTCGGAAGGATTCACCGGTGGCTATTCGACGGTGACCCGCCAACTACGCGAGGTTCGTGGCCCACGATTCCGGGCCGCTGACCGGGCATCGGTCCCGATCCACACGGACCCCGGTGAAGAGGCGCAGTTCGATTTCTGCGACCTCAACGACTGGGCAGCCCGTTGGGGATGGACGGCCCCGCTGTATTGCTTCGGGATGATCTTGTGCTGGAGTCGGCAAGGGATCTGGTGGTTCACTACCTCGCAGGATCAGCATCACACCTTCGAGGGCATGGCCCGCTTCTTCGACAGCATCGGCGGTATCCCCGCAGCTTGTCGCACTGATCGCATGGGCGCCCTCGGCCGAACCCAAGGGACCCGGTTCGTGCTCCATTCCTCGGCGGTCGGGTTCGCCGCCCATCACGCCACGGCGATCACGGCGTG
The DNA here is from genome assembly GCA_013003325.1 of Acidimicrobiales bacterium. GTDB lineage: Bacteria > Actinomycetota > Acidimicrobiia > Acidimicrobiales > SZUA-35 > JABDIY01. The sequence continues at coordinate 2,307 of JABDJU010000259.1, read as the reverse complement.
CAAAGCGCGTGACGCGAAACGCAAAGGCAAGGTCGAGCGGCCGTTCCGCCAGCTCCAAGAGACGTTCTTGCCCGAGGTCGAGATCGACGGGATCCCTGCTGACATCACCGACCTCAACCGGCGTGCCGCTGCCTGGCTGGATGAACGTGTCCATGGTGTCGAGTCACGCACGACCGGCGAAACACCGGCGGCACGCATGCTGTTGGAGCGGAGCTTCCTCGGCTCGTTGCCGAGAACCCGGTTCGACACCGACTATGTCGAGACCCGACGGGTCCACAACATCCTGCCGTTCATCTCGGTCGAGGGTTCGCGTTACTCGGTCCCGACCAACGTCCTGGGCCAGAAAGTCGAGATCCGACGAAGCGTCGACTCGAACCGGTTCGAGGTCCGTTGGGCCGGCAACATCATCGCCACCCACACCCTCGTCGCCGACGGCCATGTCGATGTGTGGGACCCCGCCCACCGCCACCAAGCCGAAACTGTCGCCTTGTCCGACACTCCGGTCAGGCCAGCGTTACGGCTCATCACCGACACCACCGACGAGGAGCCGGGTCGTCTCGAGTTGGGTGTGGGGTTCGATGTCGACCCACCCGATCTCGCTGCCCGCTACCCACTCGACATCAACGACGACGACGGCGAGGTCGGAGCATGAGCCTCTACGAACAGATCAAAGCCGACCTTGGCTACCTCAACCTCACAGCCGCACAAGCCTCGTTTGCCACCCTGGCCGAGCAAGCCAAGCTCGAGGACTGGACCCACATCGACTTCCTCGCTCGCCTTGTCGCTGAGCAAGCCACCGCGGATCGGGACCGGCGGCTGGCGGCACGGCTGCGTTACGCCAAGTTCCCGTTCCGCCGAACGATTGAAGAGTTCGACTACGACTTCCAGCCCGGCGTTGACCGCAAACTTGTGGAGGACCTCGCCACGCTGCGGTTCATCGAGGAGAACCGGCCGATCCTGTTCCTCGGGCAGCCAGGCTGCGGGAAAACCCATCTCGCTGTGGCGTTGGCCACATTGGCGGTCGAGGCCGGCTACCGGGGCTATTTCACCACCGCTGATGCTCTCGCCAAAACACTCGTGAAGGCCAGCAACGAAGGGAACCTGGCCACCAAGGTGAAGGCGTACACGGCGCCGACCGTGCTCGTGATCGATGATGTCGGACTCCTACCGATGCGATCGTCGGACGCGTCAGCTGTGTTCTTCGAGGTCGTCAACACCCGCTACGAGAAAGGCCACCCGACGTTGGTGACCACAAATCGTGGGCTGCCCGATTGGGGGACCGTGTTCGGCGACACCGTCGTCGCCGCAGCCATCCTCGACCGGCTCATGCACAACGCGATCGTGTTCAACATCAAAGGCCCGTCCTGGCGTCTACGAGAGCACAACGGCCTCGAACTCGCCGCCACCGACCCCAACCCGACCAAGGGCCGCTAACCTCACCAACGTCGAGCCAGCCCCGAGCCGCCAACGCGCTTTTCGCTGAGCGCCGATCACCAATTCTCCTGAGCGCTCACAACATGTGATCGAGGTCGATCAGATGGGGTTCGCTTTCCGCTACACCGATCAGATGTGCCGATTCCCGATGGGTCCCAGCCGCTCCACAGGCGCGATTATGCAGCGGCTTTCGAGCACCCTGAACCCGCACAGTTCGCCGGATACCGGACGCGTCCCCGCGCGTTTCGGCCTGGGGTTATCGGGCGGCTTGACAGCGGTGTCGTTTCAGTTCGTGCGGCGAGGGACGAGCTGTCACGCGATGCTGCTTGATCCGGCGCAAACCGACTGTGTGGGTTAGACCAGTCCAGGATCATCAGGTGGAACACCTTGCCTGGTGCAGGACCGACTGAACCATCTGAGGCCACTCTGAGCGCCGGTCGACTCAAATCCGCTGCCGTGTTTATTTGTGCTTGTACTGGTCCCTAGTGTGTCGACGTTCGATCTAGGGGAACGAGGGCAGGCTCATGAAGCGTTTGATTTGGTACTCGGTGCTGTGCGCTGGGTGTGTTGCGATCGCTATCGGAACTCGTTCCGGTGCTGGTGAGTCCGTCATCGAGGCAGCTCAGGAAGCTACTTGCGGGGTGCCGGCGCCTGGCCCCTCAGCCGATGGTGACTCGATCCAGATCTCGTTTCCGGGTGGTCCTCAGGAAACGAGGCGACAGTTCTTCTACGTTCCCCCTGCTCCTGCTGGCTTTGCTCATGCGGTGCTCTTCGAATACGAGATCGAGAAGCAGACAGGTGGCGGCTCGTACTACTACGTTGAGGTGAGCGACGTTCGTCGCCGGAATATGGGGAGTCGTCGCTCGTACACAT
>JABDJU010000356.1 GCA_013003325.1 Acidimicrobiales bacterium | reverse complement strand
GCACTGCTGCGGCTGGTGCAACTGGGCGACAACCCGACGGACACCGCAGTGCTCGGGGACAGTCGGCTACGGGAGGTGTACTACGCCGTCCTGAAAGGGGATGCAGGAGCGGCGGCCAGGCGCGCCTTCGGAGTGGGCAACGAAATCGCCCGAGTGATCGAGCACGTGTCGTCGCACCTGAACGAAGAGATCTCGATCGAAGACATGGCCGCACAAGTGGGCATGAGCCGGGCCGTCTTCCACCGAAAGTTCAAGCAGGCCACCACGATGTCACCCATCCAGTTCGTGAAGGGAATACGGCTGAACAACGCCGCCATGAGGATCGCCGGAGGGATGGCCGTCAACGAAGCCGCGATGGAAGTGGGATATGCGAGCCCCTCACAGTTCAGTCGGGAGTTCAAACGGATGTACGGGCAGTCCCCGAAACAATGGAGCCGCTCCAACCAACCACTTCCCGCCGGACTGACATGACCGGCGGCCCAACTTCCCGTGATCGCTGCCGCCACCGATCCACAGAATTGCCCGTCCGGCCAGGACGGCAGCGACGCCACACGGCCACCGGCGACAGACGGCACCTATGGTTCGGAGAGCGTCGGATCGGGGCAAGAGCCGGCCGACCCAGATGGCACCGAGAAAACTACCCATAGCCGATTCGCAACCACAGAACGTATCGTTCGGTCACACGCAGTGATAATTCTGCCACCTGGGCGACCGGCGGAACCGGGAGGGTCATGCAGGTGAAGGCGAACAAGGCCACCCGTTCGAGAGAACGTGGGGCGACAATGGTGATCGTAGCTGGGGCCATGGTGGCTCTGATCGCTATGGCGGCGCTTTCGATAGACGTCGGGCACATGTTCGTCGTTCGTCGAGACCTTCAACGGGCGGCCGACGCTGCTGCCTTGGCAGCGGTCTACGAGATCCCCACGCCGGCGAATGTCGTTCCGACGGCGCAGTCGTACAGCGTGGACAACCACCCCGGTCACGGCACGCTGGTCCAGTCATCCGATGTGAGCATCGGCCACTGGGATTCCGGCACCGACACCTTCACCGCGGGAGGGGTACCGGCCAACGCCGTGGAGGTGACGGCTCACCGATCTGCCTCGCTTGGAAACCCCGTACAACACTGGTTTGCGCCGGTCATCGGGCTCAACGAAAGCGACATTTCGGCGACCGGGATTGCGGTACGGACTGTAGGGACGACGCGATTCCTGATCGACGACGAAATGATCGACAGCGACGTCGACTCGATCTACAACGGTTTGTGCGGCGGGAACTCGTCCTGCGCCGATGATCTGATCAGCGACAACGGCGACAGCGACGTCTTCATCCAATTGTCGAACCAATACGCCGGGACTGAGTTGTGGCTTCCGACCGGGCAGGGAGATCCGTCGTCAGGCGGTGACCCGGGCCTCATCGACATCGACGTGAGCGGCTGTCCGTTCCCGTTCCCCGATGGAACCTACACCTTCAACGACTTCATGTTGCACGAGGTGTTCAGCCCCATCATCCCCGACAGTCGCCTCGATCCTCTGAATTGCGTGGACCCTGTCTACATCAGCGACTACTCCGCATTCGTGGATCCGTCATTCATCCACGTCTCCCCGGTCTACAAGAGCGACATCAGCGCCGACTCCCCCGGCACCTACCGCGTGAATGCCAAGGGCGAGCGACGCGGGCTCATCGCCTTCTCCATCGTCGACTGGCGGCCACCGGGGAACCTGCCGCAATCGATGTCATCGAGTTCGCTGCCTGAAATCAAGATTCGTATCCAGCCCCCACAAGACATCTCGGCCCTGGCGGCTGTTGGCGAAGGCTCAGTCCGCCTGGTGAAAGGATAACGATGCAGAATCGTCTGATCACGCGACGCAAAGGCCGATCGAGGCAACGCGGGGCAGCAATGGTCGAACTCGCGCTGCTGCTACCCGTTCTGACGCTTATTCTGTTCGGCATCGTCGAGTTCGGGCGCGCCTTCAATGCGAAGCTGACCATCAGCCATGCAGCCCGCGAAGGAGCTCGCGAGCTGGCGTTGACCGGCGACCCCGGTCTGGCGGCTTCGACGGCCGAGAGTGCGGCCCAACCCATCGACCCCGCCGACCTCACTATCTCCAACACCGCGTGCAACTCGGGCTCGCCGGTCGAACTGACCGTGAGCTACGACTTCGATTTCACGGTGCCGCTCATCGGCTCAACTCCCATCTCGATGTCGAGCACCGGCGTGATGCGCTGCGAATAGCAGACCCGGACCACCTAGACCCGGGCGACCGCCTTTATCTCGATGACTAGCTCGGGCATCACGAGTGCGCTTACCTCGACGCAGGTCTGGGTGATTGCCGGCTGTTCGCCGAATGCGACGGCACGAGCACCAAAAACTGACTCGAGGTTCGCCATTGCCTCTGCGACATCGGTGACGAACCAGGTTTCGTCGACAATGTTGGACAGGTCAGCGTCGAACTCGGCGAGAGTAGCGCTGATGGCGTTGTAGCACTGCGTCATTTGCGCCTCGAGGTCTCCTGGGTGGAGGACCTCCCCGTTGTCGTCGACCGAAACAGCCCCCGACAGGTACACGGTGTCGCCAACACGGACGGCCTCGGCAATGAGTGCTGCGAACGGACCCGTGCGCAGCACCTGCTTCTCGATGGTGTGCATGGAACTTCTCCTTGCTAGTTGAACCCGCTACCTGCGGAGTTCTCCCATTGTCTGATGGCCCGGGCGGCGGGTCATCGGCCACAACGGCGGATCTTTGCGCCCCGGTCTCTCTTTTTGGGGAATCACAGCAGATGTAGACTCTGGTGACTGGGACATGGTGCAGAGCAGGTCGCTTCAATCGGCCGCAGCGCCGAGCTCGCTGCTCGAGCTACTGATCGGTCAGGCCCCGCAGGCATCCCGGTCACCGAGGCCGGGCGCGTGGGATGCTCGCTCGGCATCCGACAAGGAGCGTCCGGCGAGGCGGCAGGCGACGTCTTTGAGGCGTTCCGGATCGAAGTCCCAGACGAGCGGAGGTCCGTCGTCGAAGGTGAGCAACCGTTCATTGTCGAGAAAGCGGACCTTTCCACCGCCGAAGCCACGCCCTGATCCGGCACCACTCAGGGGTGATGTGAGCAGCGTTGCCGTCCCCGTATCCCAGATCCGGAGATCGCTGTCTCTTCCGATCGCAGCGAGTCGGCCGCCGTCGGGGCTGATCGCAGCCCCCTGGAACTGACTCGCCGAGCCCGTGAATGGATCACCGAGGGCCACTTGTCGGGCCAGGTCGATCAACCACACCTCACCGTGTTCGTTGGCGACGATTGCGACGTCACCGTCCGGATCGAAGCTGATGTCGGTGATAGCTGCAATCGCGGACGTTGTGATGGAGTGCGTGACAGCGAGCGTCTCAGGGTCGACGAACATCAGATCACCAAGCTGACCTCCGACCAAAATCGACTCGCCGTCCGGCATCCACGCGACCGCAGCGAGGACCCAAACGTCCAGTTCGAGAGACGAGCTGAGGGCCTTACCCGTGACAGGGTCCGACATACCGAGGAAGCCGCGCCGCTCGCCACTGGGTGTATTCGCTGCCCCCACGAGCGCCAGTCGGCTGCCATCGGGACTCAGCGCTGCGTCCCAGAGCGATGCATTGTGCTCAGAGCCGCCTGTCAGGGTGAGGCGTCCCTCGTGGACCGGTCCGGTTTCCAAGTCGATGACCATCGCCGACGAGTTCTGCCCTGCTCCACACAGGACAAGTGCGTACTGCCCGAACGGTGTCGCTCGCACCCAACCGCAGCCGGCGGCGCTTGTGCCGAGAGGAAGGCGCCGGGGCGGTGCATCGGTAGTTGTGACGTCGAGGTGGAGGCCGACCAAAGCGACCGAAGTCCCGTCGGATCGGACGTCGACGCCAACTGCGTCGCCGTCGGCAAGGCGGGTGGTCAGCGTTGGTTCTCGCCCGAAATCCCAGATGGCCAGCGTGTTGTCCACCATGACGGCGAGGCGTTCATGGTCGAGGAACTCGATCGTCGGCGTGAAGCCAGCATGCCCGGACAGTCGGGTTTCGATCGTTCGAGTCAGCGCGTCCACGATCAATACCTCTCCTCCAAGGGAAGCCATCGCCAGCCGGGTGGAGTCGGGACTCCATGTCATGTCAGCGAGCCGATCCCCCTCGAGAGACAGGGTCGCGCTGACCTGTTCGTGGGTCACAGCATCGAGCAAGGTGACGGACGCCTCTGGGAACTCGTTCGCCAACGCGATCAACGACTCGTCGGGTGACAGGAGCGCAAGATTTGCCGGGAACGCGAGGGGTGTTGGGGCCCCAATCTCGTCGAGCTCCGGGAGCGAGAACATCGTGAGCCAATCGCCATCGCGTGCCGATGCCGAGACCAGACGGTCCTCGGTTGGAGAGAATGTGGGAGGGAAGAACTCTCCAAATCGACTGGGGATCCTGCCAAGCGATTCACCATCGGCGGCGCGAATGACCTCGACGTGAGGCCAAGCCGGCCTCGAGGTCAGTAGATAGGTTCCGGACCGCGACAGGCGCAGTTCAGGCGGTTGTGGCGTCCACGAGGGCAGGCCGCCGGCCAGGAGTCTGCCGTCCGAGGTGTTCCAGATCGACAACTCGGTTTGGGTCGCAACCACGAGCGTCGAGCCATCTTCACTTAGCTCTACGTCGTAGAGGGGCAAGAGGTCACTGCCGACCTCGACAGGTTCCCCGAGCTCCTCGCCGGACGTTGTGTCGAAGAGCCGTACTGTGTTGGCCGACAGATCGGCGGCGAGCGAGATCGCTCCGAACACGTAGAGTTCTTCGTTGTCGTCGCGAGCATGCTCTGCGAACGAGTCCAGTATTCGAGCACGTTCGAGCACGTTCAAAAGGCCCCCAACGGTGGCCGGTGACGGGTCGACGTCGGCAGCATTGGCTGCGAGCAGGAGCGAGGTGTCGAGCTGTTCATCTGCGAGAACGCTGGAGGTCGCGGCGAGCCCTCGGGCCATCGCCTCGTTTGCTCGGCGGCTCGCACGCTGCTCCTGAACCACCGCGACGACGGTTGCGAGAACCGCAACCGCAAGGCCGAAGACAGCCATTGTGAGCAGCCGCCGTAGCCGGCGTGAGCGGGCCAGTTCCCTCTGTTGCTCACTCTCTGCGAGGTCCCGGGACGCACCGAGGAAGGCCCGATCGGTCGCACGGAGGCGCTCTGGTACTTCGCGCTCCAACTGCAGAGCTGCCTCGAGTCGCACACCGCGGTAGAGGTCAGAATCACTCTTGCCGCCTTCGTGCCATTCGTTCGAAGCGGCGCCGAGGCGCTGTGTGGCCCGAATGAGTTCACGGTCTTCTTCCAACCATTTGCGCAGACGCGACCATTCGCGAAACAACGCCTCGTGGGCTACCTCGACTATCGGTTCCCTCGATGACGGGTCGTGACCAAAGCTCAAAAGGCGTGCTTGACCGTATCGAGCCAGAGCACGTGAGACGTTGGGGTCGTCGCCGAGGTCCGCTACGAGTGCTCGCCGTCGAACGTCGAGTGCCGACTGATCGGGATTCACAAGTCGGGCAAAACACCTGCGAATCGCCTCCCGTTCAGCGTCGTCGGCCTCGATGAAGATCGTCTCGGCGCGGGTGCCGATCGTGCCAGTGATTCCGCCCAGACCGATGTAGGCATCATGGGTCAGTCGTGCCCCATCCCGCCTCTCGACGAGTTCGGCAAGGGTGAATTGCAGCAACGGGAGCGACGCACTCTGCCGGTCGGCGTCCGCAGCGATCTTCGCGATCAGGCCGTCCTCGAAGCGGAGACCTCGGTGGTGTGCAGGGCTGGCGATGACCTCGATGAGCTCGTCTGAGGTCAGTGGTGTGACACTGAGTACGCCGGCTTTGAACAAGGGAGCGAACGCTCCGTGGCTCAGGGGCTCGCCATAGTGATCAGCACGCAGTGTTGCAATCACTCGGAGGCGTGACTTCGAGTCCTCGAGCAGCGTGGAGAGTTCGCTCAGGAATCTGTCCGCCAAGTCAACCGGTGCGCTCGTGAAGAGCTCCTCGAGTTGATCGATCACGAGGACGACATCGCTTGTGCCCGTGATCGCGGCGATTCGCTGGCCGATCCCGGACCGAGCCGAAGGCAGCGTCGAGTGAACCGTCGAGATTCGATCGAACGCAGTGTCGAATGCGGAGAACGGATCAGGCCCGGGCGTCATCGTGGTGATGAACCACCGCTCGCTGCCGACGATGGCGCCGGCGCGGATCGCTGGCACCAACCCGGCCCTCACTACCGAAGACTTACCTGAACCAGATGGGCCGACGAGGGCGAGGACACGACTCGCAACCCCGTCTCCCGCCAGCTGTTCGACCATTTCGTCGACGAAGGCGCTGCGTCCGAAGAAGTCGGCGGCGTCGCTCTCGTCAAACGCTCGCAAGCCCTTGTAGGGGTTGGTGAAGTCGCCGAGATCGACAATCGCTTCCGATGTTTCCATCGACGCCTGGCCGAATTCGGCGATGAACTCATCGACCGACGAATAGCTGGTGTCGCCGGGGTCCGCAGCACGCTCGAGGATCTCGTTCAGGCTGTTGGGAAGTGGCTCCCGCTGAAGCGTGGCCAAGGCGACATCGGAGCTCGCAGGGCCACCGGCGAAGCAGCGCATGGCCAGGCGTGCGAGGGCGGTCACATCGGCGCTTCGGGAAGCGTCGTTGGCAGGCAGACCGAGCGCCATCGATGCGTGATCGATGGCGAGGCCATCGAGGAAGGCGTTGCCGTCTTCGTCCAAGTAGATGTTCGAGGCGTTGATACCTCCATGGGCCACTCCAATGCGATGCGATGCGGCGAGGGCTGCGCCGACGTGTTGGATAACACGCGCACTGTCGGAGATCTTGAAGCCTTGACTTTCGAACAACGACGCCAGCGAGCCACCTGACAGCCAACCAGCGACGAGGTAGGCCCCGTCGGGATCACGCCAGAAGTCGATCAATGGCACGAGGTGTGGATGGTCCAGGCGGGCCAGCGTCTGGGCCCGGGCTTCGAACTGTCGGATGAAGTCCGGTTTGCCGCTGAGGCTGCGGTCGATATGGCGAATGGACACTTCGCGCTTGACCGACGGCTGCACCGCGCGCCAAATCGTGTAGTGGTTCGTGCGCTCGAGTGCCTCGATAAGACGGTACCCACGCAATGGCTGTCCGTCGGGTTCGGGCATGGCAAGCAGTCGGTCGTCTTGACACAGGATCCGTCGTTCGAGCTCCGCCGTCGCCGGGCTCGGATCGATCCCGAGATCCTCAAGCAAGGTTTTCCGAAGGTCGGAAAACGAGCGCAGCGCCTCCTCCTGGCGCCCCGATCGGTACAGGGCGAGCATCTGCTGAGCACGGAGTCGCTCGTTGTAAGGGTGATCTGCGACCAGGGTCGAGAGTTCTCCAATCAGTTCGCCGACCCGGCCGGCGGCGAGGTCGAAGTCGATCCTCGCTTCGAGGAACTGGAGTCGCAGTGCGTCAAGGCGAGCGATCTCACCCTCGAGTCTCCCGTGGGCCTCGACACCTGTATACGGATCGCCACGCCACAAGGAGAGGGCATCGGCCAGCAAAGTTGCGGCTTGCTCGGCTCGATGTCCCTTCGCAGAGCGACCAAGACGCTCGAACTCAGCGACGTCGACACTGCAGACGTTCTCGTCGATTCGCCAACCGTCTCCCGAGCGAACGATGGCATCGCCAAGAATCGATCGGAG
>JABDJU010000177.1 GCA_013003325.1 Acidimicrobiales bacterium | reverse complement strand
CTCCTCCTCATACAGGAAGTCGACACGGCCCATCCCCTCGACCCGCAGCGCCCGGTACGCGGCACCGGCCAGATGTTCCATCTCGGCGACCTCTTGGCGGGACAGCTCGGCCGGGATGATCAGCTTGGCCGCGCCGTCGTGGTACTTGTCGTTGTAGTCGTAGAAGTCGGCGGCAGGGATGATCTCGCCGGGAACGCTGAACTCGAGCTCGGCGTTGCCGAGCACTGCCATCTCGATTTCACGCCCGACGATTGCCTCTTCGACCACCGCCCATTCGTCGTAACCAAACGCCGTCTCGATGGCGGCGGCGAGCGCCTCGGCGCCGACGGCCTTTGAGACCCCGACCGAGGACCCCATGTTGGCTGGCTTCACGAACACGGTCTCTCCGAGTCGGCCGAGGATGCCGTCCAGGGCCGCCGGTGAGGCGTCGAACCGCGGTTCGTGCAGTGTCTCCCATCGGGCCTGGGGAACCCCGGCGGCCGACAGGGCTTCTTTGGCGGCGCTCTTGTCCATCGCCAGCGCACTGCCGAGCACGCCGGCGCCCACGTAGGGAACCCCGGCGAGTTCGAGCAAGCCCTGCACGGTGCCGTCCTCACCCATCGGTCCGTGAATGAGCGGCAGGACGACCGAGGTGTTCGATTCGAGAATCGCCGATGGAGAGCTGGCCGCCCCACCTACGGCAAGCGCGGTGGGCTCCTCCGACGGGCCCGGCAGCTCGGGGACGCGATGCCACGTGCCGTCGCGATCGATCCCGACCGCCTGAACGTCGTACTTGTTTCGGTCGATAGCGGCAAGAACGTGCGCCGCGGTCACCCGCGAGACCTCGTGCTCGGGGGATTGACCCCCGTACAACACCACCACCGGCCGCTTTGAATCGGCAACGGGCGCGGGTTGGGGGGTGCTGCTCACACCGGAAACCGTACATCGCCCGCTAGACCAGAGGGGTGCGATGGGATCTCGGCGAACTGGTTGAGCTTCTGGGGTCCGGCGAGCCGCCGGAGAATGCGGCGCTGGAGATCACCGGTGTGTCGATCGATTCCCGGTCGGTGAAGCCGGGCGACCTCTTCGTTCCGATCGTGGCCGAACGGGATGGTCACGATTTCGTGGGCGCAGCCATCGATGCCGGAGCGGTCGCCTACCTCCGATCCACCGCCGACCCGGTCGACCCTCGGGTGAGCTCGATCGCGGTCGACGACACCGGAGCAGCGCTCATGAAGTTGGGTGCGGCGGCTCGCGATCGGCTTGAGGCTCACGTGGTCGGCGTTACCGGAAGCGTCGGCAAGACATCGGTCAAAGACCTGATCGGCGCCGTGTGCGAAGAGCACGCCGTCACCCATGTCAGCGTTGCGTCGTTCAACAACGAGTTGGGCGTCCCGCTCACCCTTCTGGCTGCGCCCGATGACGCCGAGGTGGTGGTGATCGAGATGGGCGCTCGCGATGTCGGCCATATCGAGCTGCTGTGCGGCATCGCCCGTCCGACCGTCGGCGTGGTGACCGCGGTTGCGGCCGTTCACACCGAGATCTTCGGGTCGATCGAACAGGTGGCGGCCGCCAAGGGGGAACTGGCCGAGGCTTTGCCAACCGAGGGAACACTGGTGCTGAACGCTGACGACCCGGTCGTCGCCGACATGGTGCATCGGTCGGGAGCGTCCGAAGTCGTAACCTACGGCGCCACACAACGGGCCGATGTCACTTTTGCCGACGTAGAAGTCGGTGCCGACCTGCGGCCAACGTTCACGCTCTCCACCCCGGGTGGGGAGGCACGGCTGACCCTCGGTGTCGCCGGAGCCCACATGGCCCAAAACGCGGCCGCTGCTGCTGCGGTGGCCACCGTGGCCGGGGTGCCGCTCGAGGCGATTTTGCGGGGCCTCGCCAAACCGGCCCTGTCGCCCCATCGAATGGACGTGCGCATCACCCCCTCCGGGGCCACCGTGATCGACGACAGTTACAACGCCAACCCGACCTCGATGGCGGCCGCCTTGGATGCCCTCAGCGCCGTCGAGGCGGAACGGCGGATCGCCGTGCTGGGCGTCATGGCCGAATTGGGCGCTACTGCGGCAGACGATCACCTCGCAATCATTGAGCGGGCCCGTGCCGCCGGCATCCAGACGATCGCCGTGGACGCCGAACTCTACGGTCCGGCGGCTATCCACGTTCACGATGTGCGGTCGGCTGTGCACGCGGTGGGCCCGCTGGGCCACACTGATGCGGTGCTTGTGAAAGGAAGCAGGGTCGCAGGCCTCGAACGGGTGGCCGAAGCGCTGATGGCGGTCGAATCGGATCTGTCGTGAAGGATCGGGCGGTCGAGGCGCACGACCACGGGAACATCTGGGTTCTGGGTGCCCGCCCGAAAACGTTGCCCGCCGCAATCGTGCCGGTGGTGGTTGGAACCTCCGCCGCCGTCGGCGAAGGGGAGCCGATTTTTTTGTGGCGCATCGTGGCGGCTGCCATCGTGGCGCTCGCGCTGCAGGTGGCTACCAACTACGTGAACGACTACGCCGACGGGGAGAGGGGTACAGACGACAACCGGGTCGGGCCGACCCGGCTGGTGTCGTCCGGTTTGGCGACCGCTGATCAGGTGAAGGCGGCGGCGGTTCTTTCATTCATCGTCGCCGCGGCGGCCGGTGTCGCCCTGTCGATCGCGGTCGGACCGGAACTGCTGGCCGTCGGTGCAGTGTGCATGGCCGCCGGGTGGGGCTATACCGGCGGCTCCAGGCCCTACGGTTACCTCGGCCTCGGCGAGGTGTTCGTGTTCATCTTCTTCGGCGTCGTCGCAACCGTCGGCTCGACGTATGTCCAGGTCGGCAGGGTTACCCAGCTGTCGGTGGTGTGCTCGATCGCCGTGGGGTTTCTGGCCGTTGCGTTGCTGCTGGTCAACAACCTCCGCGACCTGCCCCTCGACGCGGAGGCCGGCAAGCGCACACTGGCGGTGCGAATCGGAGATCTACGGACCAGACAGCTGTTCGTGGGGTTGATGGTTGGTACCGCCGGCGCCATCATTGGGGCCGCCACACTGCGCTGGCCTGCGGTTTTGGGTCTCATCGGCCTCGTTTCGGCCATTCGTCCGATCCGTGCGATCCTCGACGGCTTCGTGGGGGCGAATCTGATTCCGGTGTTGGCCGAAACCGGTCGGGTCCAGCTGGCCACCGGTGCGGCGCTGAGCCTCGGGCTGCTCCTGGGCGGAATGAGCTGATCAAATCTGCCCCGTTTGGGGCACGAAATGCTCAATAGGTGTTCGGAGTTGACCGATTGGAAGGCGATGGCTGGTTCCGCACCAAAGGCGAGCAAGCGCAACCGTCGCTCCGCCGCGCCCCCCGCCGCGCCCGCACCGTCACGTATCCGCAATAAGCGGCAGCAGAAGATCGTCGAAACCGTCGAGGGCTACGAGTCCATTGTGACCTACGGAACCGCTCTCTGGGTGATGCAGGTCGTGTGGGCCGTTGTCGGGCTCACCGTCGTCGGCCTGGGTGTCGGCGTGATGTCGCTGGGCAATAGCGAGACCGGCCAGTCGTTGCTGCGCTCCTATCGAGCCCTGGGTTATGGGATGGGCTTGCTCACCTTCGTCACAGTCCTTGCGGCGCTTGTCTGGGCCGGCCAGGCATCGTTCAATGTCTCCAAGCTCGGCCGCAGTGCGTCGGTCGGACAGGTCGGCATCGTCAGTCGCCACGTGCCGGGGCTGATCATCGGCGGCGGGCTGTTCGTTGCAGCTTCCCGGTTCGATGACTACGAGCGCCCGCTTCGGCTGCTGGGTGGTGCAGCAATCGTGTGGGGCTTCCTCGTGCTGGCTGGGCTCGGGCTCGGTGTGCTCAAGATGTTGTGGCGCTCCTCGGCGTTGGGCGATTCGGCCAAGGTTCCCCCCAATCGCGACTTCGTTCTCTGGTTCTTCGGCATCGTTCTCTACGGCTACGGTTCGACGGCGGCAGAGTCGCTCGACGACGTGTCCATACAGGCCACCGGATTTCTGATCGTGTTGACCGGGCTCGGGATGCTCATCGCATCGATGATGGCGCTGCGTTTCATTCCCAAGATCGGGGAGCGGCAGGAAACTCGACTCGAAGCGATCCTGAGGAGCTTCAATGACGAGGATCCTGGCACGCAGCCGGTGACCGCTCAGCAGATCGAGGACGCCTGGAAAGCCTCCAGCGACCTCTTCAGCGTCGAAGGCCACTGACCTCCCTTCCCGAGATACTCGTCCCACCCACACTCAGCGTGGGTGCCACACGGGATGTGGGCCCAGATTTGGGCCCGGGACGGGATATGCGACGTCGCTGACGTATGCCCCGAAGTCTCACCGCCGAAGGGGAATGCCTACCCTGGTCGATGCGTGCCAACTCACTACGACATTCTGGGTGTGCCACGAACCGCATCGGCGGATTCGATTCGTCGCGCCTACTACGAGCAGGCCCGAGCATGGCATCCCGACCGTTTCGTCGGTAAGCCCGGGGCCGACGTGCAGCGGGCGGAACGGTCGATGCGGGAGGTCAATGAAGCCTTTCGGGTGCTCGGTGACGCCACCCGGCGGGCCGACTACAACCGTCAGCTGAGCAGCGGCGTCGCCGGCACCGGCCGAATCAGCGTCGACGACGGGATCACGAGAATCGACCCCCGCCTGCTCGACCCTGAGTACGCGGCAACCCGCCGGGCGAGGCAGGAAGAAGCGATCAGCGCCACCCAGTCGCGCATGATGTACGTGATTCCCTCCCTCGGGTTCCTCGGCATTCTGTTGGCGATCTTCGTCTTCACCGCCTATGCCAACCGAGGCGGTGTGGTCGAACCGATCGTGGTCCCCGGTCCCGACATCGGCGTGGATGCCAACGCGTGTGTTCGACTGCTCGAAGGTCCGTCGCTGGTGGAGGTGCCATGCGACAGAATCAACGATGGTCGGGTCATCGGAGCCCGTTTCCCCGACGGCACCTGTCCGGCACCACTCACCACACGTGAAATCTCGCTGAGCAGCGACACCATCGTGTGCCTCACAGACCGCTGACCAGAAACCGAAGGCAGCCCGGGGACGTTATGATGAGCGATCCAATCGGACCGTTAGCTCAGTTGGCTAGAGCGCTCGCCTCACACGCGAGAGGTCACTGGTTCAAGTCCAGTACGGTCCACGGCAACCCTGCCGGGTGGCGGGCGGCGAGCCTTCGTTTGCTTCGAGTTTCGGCTTCGCCGAAACCTCGCCGGCGGCTTTATGTGAGGAACCTCGTGGCCGCCTTTGTCCTCGTATTGGGGTTAGTGGCCTGCACGTCATCTCGCGATGGGCAGGTTGGATCAGCTGGCAAGGTCGAGGTGCTGGCCGGCCACACGGATGCTGTCGTCGGGTTGACGGCCCTCGACGATGGTCGGCTCGCGTCCGTGGCCGATGACGGAGACATTCGGGTGTGGGACCTGACCGCGAGTGCAGTAGATCTCACGATCAAGGCCGGGCTTTCCAAGGTGGCAGCGATCGATCAGCTGCAGGATGGGCGCCTGATCACGGCCAGCCCGAGCGGCGCCGAGATCTGGGATCTCTGGCCTGCTCCGGCCCCGGTGAGGATTCCCGACAGCAGGAGCACGTATTCCGTCGCGGTGCTCTCCGACGGCACGATCGCGGCCGGCGACGCCAACGGCACGGTGAGAATCTGGAACCCGAATGATCTGGCGGAACCGCTGGTGGCCTACCAACAACACACCGCTGCTGGCCGGCCTGGCGCACTCGTCAACGACGTGGTCGAACTCTCCGATGGGACGATCGCATCGTCTGCTGCCGGCGAGGTTCACATCTGGGATCGACGCCGACCGATGCAGACCCTTGCCGCTTCAGGACCCATGCAACGGGAGTTGTTCTCAATCACCGAGCTGTCAGACGGGTGGTTCGCCTCAGCAGGCACCAACGGCTGGGTCTACCTATGGGACACGAGCCAACCCAACTCAAATCAGCTCGGCTTCCCGGAGCCCGGGTTCTACACCGACACCGATGTCATCGAACTCGAACGTGACCTCGTAGCTTCACGCGGCAATCACGTGTGGCTGTGGTCGCCTTCTGAGCCGTCGAAGGCGCTTGCGGCCTATGAGCGAGACAATTCCACAGCGTTGGCGTTGCTACCCGACGGCAGGCTTGCCGTTGGCTACTACGACGGCGAGATCCACCTGTGGGATCCTGGGCTCGGGTCGTAAGACTAAGGCAGAACTTGTGTTGAAGAAGCTCAACTTCGTGTGGAGTCGCGTCGATTGCACATGGGTCAATCAACACCTCCCAAGGAGACCCCGCAGACAATGGCAAAGATCGAAACCATCGAGGGCGTAGGCCCCGCTCTGGCCAAGAAGTTTCAGGGCGCCGGCGTGCGCACCTGTGAGAAGCTTCTGGCCGAGGGCGCAACCAAGAAGGGTCGGAAGGCTCTCGCCACGGCATCCGGCGTCGACGAGAAGAAGGTCCTCGCCTTCGTGAACTGCGCTGACCTCATGCGCATCAAGGGAGTGGGGTCGGAGTTCAGCGAGCTGCTCGAGCGGGCCGGCGTCGACACGGTCAAGGAGCTCAAGCATCGTCGCCCCGACAACCTCACCGCCAAAATGGTCGAGGTCAATGACGCATCTATCAAGAAGTCGAAGAAGAGTATCGTACGGCGAGTGCCCAGCGTGAAGGAAGTTGCCAAGTGGGTAGCCCAGGCCAAGAAGCTTCCTGCCATGGTCAAGCACTGATGCGGCAGCCAACTTCGGCTGTGCCGAGCGTCGACTCACGGCGCTGAAGATTCCATGAGGGGTGGTGGTTTACCCACCACCCCTCAGTCGTTTTGGCCCTCATGTGCTTCCTGGGGATGCCGATATGACATGTATGGCTCGAACGACCAGCGCCACCGTCGCAGCTGCGACTGTCCCCAGCACCAGCACCAGCACCAGCGCTCAGTCGGTCGTCGCCGCGCTTCCATCCGTGCAGCCTCGCTATCGACGGGTCGGCATGCGGCTCAGCTGCCTGCCGTGCGAGGTCGCATGGACTGGAAGCAGCGATTCGGACTGCTGGGTTTGCGAAGGTCCTGGAATCCCGGGCCCACCGCCAAGCATTTATCCCGATAACGATTCCTAGAACGCGCTACGCCCACGGAGCTGGTCGTCGTTCACGGAAGGCTTCGATGCCGGCCTGAGCTTCCTCGCTGTCGAAAAGCGACTGAGAAAGCGACGTCATAGCGTCGTAGGCGATCGCTTCATCCAGGGCGGGAACCGTATTGATGATGTTTTTCGCAGCCTGGATCGCCAGCGGCCCACCGAGCATGATCTTGTCGATCACCCCCTGCACGTGATCATCGAGATCGTCCGCCTCCACCGCCCCGTTGATCAGGCCCATGTCGGCGGCACGGGCCGGTGAGAATCGCTCGCCGGTGAGGAATGTCTCCATAGCATCGGCCCGGTTCAGCTTCGGCAGGCACACCACCGAAATCACCGCCGGTGCGACTCCCAACCGGACCTCGGTGAAGCCGATCTTGGCGTCGGCTCGCATGTAGGAGAGGTCGCAGGCCGCCACCAGCCCGACGCCGCCGCCAACGGCATGCCCGTCGATCTTGCCGATCACCGGAACCGCCGAGCCGGTGATCGCGGTGAACACGTCGGACAGCGCGATGCCAGCCTCGTTGAGGCCTGACACGCCGGGTCGACTGCTGGTCAGGTCGGCACCGGCACAGAACGTGGTGCCGGCGTTGGTGAGCACGACGAGGCGGACACCGTCGGTCGCCGAGGCATCGCCGAGGGCTTCTACCAGGGCTGCCAGCATTCCGCCGGTGAGGGTGTTCTTGGCGTCGGGGCGGTTCAGCGTGATCGTCCTGACAGAGTCGGTGTCGTCGATAAGCAGGTCTGCAGAACTCATGGGCCCACGTTACGCGGCGGGCCGAGCGAGGCCTAAGTAGAGTCGGACCATGGCGACCATCTTCACCAAGATCATCAACGGCGACATCCCAGGACGCTTCGTGTGGTCCGACGACGTGTGCATCGGAATGCTCGACATTCGACCCCTCCACCACGGCCACGTGCTGGTGATTCCGAGGGCCGAGGTGGACCATTGGATCGACCTACCTTCCGAGACGGCCGTCCACCTGATGGAGGTGGCGCACATCATCGGCAACGCTCAACAGCGGGTCGTCGGCTCGGAGCGGATCGGCCTGATGATCGCCGGGTTCGAAGTGCCCCATACCCATGTGCATGTGGTGCCGATCGAAAGCATGGGCGACCTCGATTTCCGAAACGCCGACACCTCGCCACAGGCCGACAGTCTCGACTCGGTCGCCGAGGAGCTGAGGGCCGCACTGCGCGAGGCCGGTCACGGTGAGGCGGTACCCAGCAGCTAGCCGCTGCGGGGCTGAGTCCCGCCGGGGGCTCGGGTCTACCATCCTGGGCATGTCTTCGATTGGACGTCCCCGAAACGCCGTGTCGCTCATGCCCTCCTACAAGCCGGGCAAAGACGCCAAGCAGACCGAGCGTGAGCTGGGGATCAGCGATGCGATCAAGCTGGCTTCGAACGAGAACCCGATGGAGCCGATCCCCGAGATCCTCGCAGCGATCGCCGAGGTGACTTCGGGAATAAACCGGTACGCCGACCACCGGGCGACTCAGATGCGCCAGACGATCGCCGACTGGCAGGGCCTGCCGACCGATCACGTGACGGTGGGAGCCGGGAGCTCGGCCATCCTGCATCGGCTGGTGAGCGCCTACGTCGATCCCGGCGACGAGGTGCTGTACCCCTGGCGATCGTTCGAGGTCTATCCGATCTACACCGGCCTTCTCGATGGCGAACCGGTCACCGTTCCGCTCGTCGCCGAGACGGCGGATCTCGACGGTCTGCTCGATGCGATATCGAGCAAGACCAAGCTGATCATGATCGCCAACCCGAACAACCCGACCGGCACCACACACACCGCAGATGATCTGTCTTCGTTCTGCGCCGCCGTTCCCGACGATGTCATCGTCGTGATCGACGAGGCCTACTTCGAGTTCGTCGAGCCACGATTCGGCAACAGCGTCACAGACCTTTTGCCTTCACATCGCAACGCTGTCGTGACCCGAACCTTTTCAAAGGCTCAAGGCTTGGCCGGCCTTCGGGTCGGGTATGCGATGGGAGACCCGGAGATCATCACCGCCATCGACAAGACCCAGCTGCCCTTCGCGGTGAGCACGCCATCCCAGGCGGCAGCCATCGCCGCGGTTCAGCATGCCGACAAGATCGCCGTCCGGGTTGCGAGCATCGTGGCCGAACGAGCCCGGGTGATCGATGAGGTTCGCTCTTGGGGGGTCGACGTTCCCGACAGCCAGGCCAACTTCTTCTACCTGCCGCTGGGGGAGAGGTCGAACGATGTCTTCGCCTCGATGGAACGCGACGGTGTTGTGACCCGTCTGTTCGACCAGCTCGGGGTGCGCATAACGATCAGCACCGCCGATGAGAACGACCGGATGCTGGCGGCCCTCAAAGGGGCGCTCTAGCCCTCAGAGGACCTGGGCCGCGAACTCGACCGAGGGCTTGGCTGGAAGACCCCCTTCGGCTCTGCACCGAATCACGGGGATGTCTCTGGAGATAGTGACCCGCACATCGACCGAACCACCGTCGCGGATGACCCGCACGACATCGTCGTCATCCTCGAACTCAGCGGGACCCAGGTCCCAACCCCCTCCGGCCCACGCCGCGACCTCGGCGGCTTGGCAACGGGGAGTGGGAGCCTCCCACGACCCGCGACACCGGGCCGCCAGATCACGGGGGCTGCCGGCGTGGCTGAAGACCATCGAGAGGTCATCGACTGTCGCGTAAGCCCACATCCTTCCGTCGGGAAAGGTCATCGCCGTGGGAGCGAAACGGTGTCCGCCGGTATGGGAGACCCTGAACAGAGTGATACCGGCCAAGCGGTAGTCGCTCAGGACCTGGTCGGCGAGGCGGGTGCCCTCCGACCCACAGCACACGTCGTGCGAACCCTGGGTACACACGAGCACCGCGCGAGGATCGAGTGGCTCAGCGCCGTCCAACGTGGTCGGATCGTCGACCGACACGAGCGTGTCGACGACATCGGCCGCTGAGCGACCGGCCAAGGGGAGTCGCGCGGCGACCGTGCCCTCGGCGGTTCGACGAAACGCATAGGCGCTCGACTCACGACCGAATCGGGGAACGGTGGCGAGCACGCGGACCGGTTGTCCCGACCGGTCGACCCCCTTGTTGGCCACCCCGGCCAGGTAGTCGTGCTGAAACACCGGTTTGGGCCACGGCAACGGCGTGTCGATGAGGATCACGCAGGCGGCCGTGATCGCCGTACCGGCCGGGTTCACGTCGAGTTCGGAAGTGAAGACCGAACACCGGATCTTCTGCTCCGAATCGGGCAGCAAAGCCTCCGCCGCGGCCGACAGCGGGGCGAGGGGCTTCTTGTCGAGGGAGTCCATCCTGGCGATCAGCCGATCAGTCCGGGTTCGAGTTCACGCAGTCGGATGACGACCGACAGCAGCAGCTTGATGGCCAACTTGGGCTGTTCCTCGAGCAAGCTTGCGAACTCCCGACGGTTCAGCACTTCGACATCGAGGTCGGTGTCGGCGGTGACGCTCGCCGTTCGGTGATCGCCGGTGAGCACGCTCATCTCCCCGAGGAAGTCGCCCGGGCCGACCGTCGACAGGACCCGCGCGCCTCGGCGGACCGTGGCCCGACCGCTCAGGATCAGGAAGGCCTGGCGGCCGGGTGTACCTTCGGTGATGAACTGTTTGCCGGCTTCGATGGTGGTCGGCGTCATCAGGCGTCGCACCTTCTTCAGGTCGGCCTTGGACAACCCCCGAAAAAAGTCCATCTGGGCGAGCTGATCGTCTACTGAAGTCATGGCGTTCCTCCGCTGTCAACGAGCTTGACCCACAGCTTTGCATCAACGGCATCGCGCCCACAGGATCGGGCACCAGGCTCAGTCCCGTCGGCAGAGATTTGTGAGCGTCCCGATTCCTTCGATCGAGGTGGTCAGGACGTCTCGGTCCTGGAGAAACTCCTTGGGGTTGCGACCCGCACCGACGCCTCCCGGTGTGCCAGTGGCGATCAGGTCGCCCGGTTCGAGCGTGATCACTTTGGAGAGATCCTGCACGAGGTCGACGGCGTTGAAGATCAAATGGTCGGTGTTGGAGAGCTGCTTGTTCACGCCGTTGACCGAGCACGACACCTCGAGTCCCGAACCGTCACCGAGCACGTCGGTGCCGACGATCCATGGGCCCAACGGTGTGCAGTTCTCCCAGGTCTTGCCGGCCAGGAACTGGACGCTCCGGGTCTGCCAATCTCGCATCGACACATCATTGAGCACGGTGAAACCGGCGATCGCAGCTAGCGCCTCCGAAGCCGTTGCGTTACGAACTGTCGTTCCGATCACCACGGTCAGCTCGACCTCCCAATCGACCGAATCGGACACCTCGGCCGCCGGCATCTCGATCGCGTCGTTCGCACCGATCAGCGCCCGGGCGAACTTGGCAAAACACGTCGGCGCGTCCGGGATCTCACGACCCATCTCCTCGACGTGGTCCCGGTAGTTCAATCCGACGCAGAAGATCTTCGCCGGTTGAGGGATGACGGGCGCGAACTCGGCCTGTTCGATGTCGACTTCGATTCCGGTTCGGGCCTGGGCAAGTGCCGTCATCGGTGCCGCCTGAAGGGCCGCTCCGGCATCGGCGTAGGCCAGCAGCTGGGCTGAGCCGTCGTCGATGAGGGCGGCAGCGGTTCCCTCCGAGGTCCGGACCGTGGCCAGACCCATTAGAGCTTGGTGCCCGGTATGGGCGACTCTCGGAACTCGTTGGTGATGGTGTTGCGCTCGAGGGTGAAGTACCGCTGACAGCCGTTGCGGCAGTACCAGGTTTCGTGGGTCCAGCCTGCGGTGTTGTCCCGCATGTACAGGTAGTCGCGCCACTCCGCCGGGGTGGTGTGATTGGGGTCGGGCCGCCGGACCGACTCGCCCTTGTAGACCAGGTCGTCGCTGTTGCGGGGCCCGCAGACCGGGCACGGAACCAGGAGCATCGGTGGATCGTAGTTCACCGACGAGCGTGTCGCGGCACCCCATCTGACATGGGCCAAACAGATTAGTCCTCAAGTTCGAACGGCCTACTGGTCGAAGGTGCTCCCCATGCCGTCAGACTTTTCCGACGTCGCTCACCTTCTCCGCCGCAGCGGATTCGGTGGTCGGCGCAGCGAGATCGAATCACTCTCGGCCCTCGACTGGCCCCACCTCGTCGACCACGTGTTGGACATCTCCGACAATCCGGCTGTGACCGCCGGTGTGCCAAACCTCGACGAGGCCACCACCGACTGGGGCGATCGATACGTCGGTATGACCCACTACTGGTTCGAGCGGGCCCGAACGGTGCCCAAGCCGATCCAAGAAAAGGTGGCGCTCTTCTGGCACGGCGTGTTGTGCAGCGCGCTCGACAAGGTGAACAAGCACTACCTGATGTTCGATCAGATCCAGCTGTTCCGCACCAAAGGCATGGGCGACCTGGTCGAGCTCTACCAGTCGATGGCAGTACAGCCGGCCATGCTCCTGTACCTCGACAACGAGGACAACGTGAAAGGCAGCCCGAACGAGAACTTCGCTCGTGAACTCATGGAGCTATTCCTTCTCGGTCAGGGTCACTACACCGAGGACGACGTGCAGGCGTCGGCCCGGGCATGGACCGGGCACGGTCTCAACCGATGGGACGCGGTTCCCCGGGAGTATGTCTTTCACGCTGACCGGCACGACAACGACCTCAAGACCTTCATGGGGATCACCAACAACTGGAACGGCCCCGACATCATCACCCACATCCTGCTCGGCCCCAAACAGCGGGATGCCGCTCGCTTCATCGCCACCAAGATGTGGAGCTTCTTCGCCTACCCCAACCCCGACCCGTCCGTGGTGGAGGTGCTGGCCGACGCGCTGGTCGCAGGCGGAATGCGCGTCGACGCGCTTCTCCGAGCCATCTTCCTCCACCCGGAGTTCCGCAGTTCCCGAGCCCGCAACGCCCTGGTTCGCAGCCCGATCGAGTTCACGGTTGCGGCGATGCGCCACGCCGGCCTGACCAGCGACGACATCGATCCGCAGTGGTACATCGGTGAGATGGGCCAGTCGATGTATGACCCGCCCAACGTGGCCGGCTGGAAACAGAACGGCTATTGGATCTCGAGCAGCGCCATGTGGGCCAAGGCCCGGTTCGCCAGCAACCTCCGCTGGCAGGCCCATGAGCGAGAGCTGCTGGCCGATTCGCCCGACCTCGGCGTGGAACAGAGCGTCGATCGAGCCCTCGACACCTTCGGCGTGTTCGACGCGTCTCAGCGAACCAGGTCCTCCCTGATCGATTTCGTCACCACCGAACGGGCCACGTCGCGCTGGGCCGAGCCGCCCGGCCTGATTTTCCTTTCGTTGCTCACCCCCGAATTCCAGTTGGCCTGACATGTCGTATCCCTCCGACCCCACCACCGAACAGATCGTGGCCGCCCTTTCGAGCCCCGCTCCGGACGATTCGGCGAGCTTGAGCCGCAGGAGTTTCCTCCAGGCCGCCGCGGCGGCCGGAGCGGCGGCTGGCATCCCGGCGTGGATGCTCTTGGACAACCTCGACATAGCGGCCGCCGCGGCCGCGGCCCCCCTCGGTGCCACCGACGGCATCGTCATCAACGTCACGATGGGCGGCGGCAACGACGGGCTCAACACGTTGATCCCGATAAACGAAGGTGCGTACTATGACGCCCGACGGCGGCTAGGCATCAGCGCTGATGACGCACTGATCCTGAGCGATACCAGCGGGCTGAACCCCAACCTGCCCACGGTCAAAGCCCGCTGGGACGCCGGCGAGGTGGCGTTCATCGAGGGTGTCGGCCAGCCGGTGGATGACCTGTCTCACTTCACGTCCATGGCGCGCCTGATGAGCGGCTACATCGACGGGGTCCCGACCTCAGGTTGGCTCGGCCGCTACCTCGACGACCTGCCGGCCGATGTCACCATCCCGGGCGTCACCGTGTCGTCATCGATTCCGTTGCACATGCTCGGCCGGACCCCCAGGACCACGGCTCTACCCACGCGGGTCTCAGGGTTGTTCAACGTGAGCGACAACCCGGTCGATCTTCGCCAGTACGCAACCCTGCGAGCCTTTGCCGGTCCGAACGACCGTGGTGTCTGGGCTGAGGCCCTCGGTGGATCGGGGGCCGGCGCCCTCGACTTGGCCGCCCAGCTCCGGCCCGCCTACCCCACCGCACCGGTGGATGGTCGTCTTGCGATCCGCATGGAAGTGATCGCACGGCTCATCAACGCCGGGTTCGGCACCAGGGTGTTTTCGCTTCTGTGGGGCTCGTTCGACACCCACAGCGATCAACCCCAGGATCACACGAACCGCATGATCGAATTCGACGAGGCGATAAGGGTCCTGTACGAGATCCTGGATCCGCAGTGGCTCGATCGAGTGTTGGTGATCGTCAATTCCGAGTTCGGGCGTCGGGTCGAAGACAACGACTCTCAAGGCACCGACCACGGGGCGGCCGGGCTGTCCATGGCTATCGGCGCCAATGTGATTGGCGGCGTCTACGGGGAGCGGCCCTCCCTCACCAACCTGACACGGCAAGGAAACCTGATCCCCACCGTGGACTTTCGGCAGGTGCACGCCACCGTCCTCGACGTCTGGCTCCGGGCCGACAGCGCCCAGATCCTCGGCGCCACAATGGAGACCTTGCCCTTCTTGAGGGCGCCTGGAACCCCGGACGACGACGGCGGGTCTCCGCCGATATTGGTCGACCCGACGGCTCGACGGAACCAGTTCATCCGCCTCTATCTCGCCTACTTTTTGCGCTTGCCCGATACGGCCGGTCTCGACTACTGGCTGACCGTCGCCGACGGACAACTTCCCCTGGCCGAGGTGTCGTACTACTTCACCCAGTCCCAGGAGTTCAAAAACATGTACGGCGACGTCGACGACGACCGATTCCTGGAGCTGATCTACGCGAACGTGCTGCGTCGTGCACCCGACGCAGCCGGGTTCGACTACTGGCGCGGTGTGTTGGCCGACGGGTACGGGCGAGGATCGTTGATGATCTGGTTCTCCGAGTCGGAAGAGAACATTCGAGAAACCGCCGACCTGGTGGCCGGCTACAACGAAGGTCGGTAACGACCAACCACAAGTGGTCAGC